>JBBDKK010000181.1:0-17073 GCA_040879395.1 Phycisphaerales bacterium | reverse complement strand
GCCGCGAAGAAGCCCTCTGGCGCGTTGAGCTTCTGGCGGCCGTAACGGACTGCGCGCCGCAAGATGCGGCGGAGGACATAGCCGCGGGATTCGTTGCCCGGGAGCTGCCCGTCGGTGATGGCGATGACGAGGGTGCGGATGTGGTCGGCGATGACGCGGTAGGCCTCGTCCACGCCGTCGGTGTCCTCCGCGCCGACCTTGCCGGCGTAAGGGCGGGCGCCGGTGAGTTCGCGTATCTTGTTGAATAGCGGGATGAAGATGTCCGTGTCGTAGTTGGATCGCTTGTCCTGCAGCACCGAGACGATGCGCTCCAGGCCCATGCCGGTGTCCACATGCTTGTCCGGCAGCGGGTTGAGCGAGCCGTCCTCAAGCCGGTCGAACTGGATGAACACATTGTTCCAGATCTCCAGGACATCGGGATCGTCCTGGTTGACCAGATCGGCCGCGTTTCGTCCGCCGATGCGGTCGTAGTGGACCTCCGAGCAGGGGCCGCAGGGCCCGGTGTCGCCCATCTCCCAGAAGTTATCCTTCATGTCGCCCGGCAGGATGTGGTCCTCGGGGAGGTACTTCTTCCAGATCTCCTTGGTTTCAAGGTCTGGTGGCAAATCCTGGGCGGGGTCGCCTTCGAAATAGGTCGCGTAGAGGCGGTTGGGATCGATGCCCCAGACCTTGGTCAGTAGATCGAACGCCCAGCCGATGGCTTCCTTTTTGAAGTAGTCGCCGAAGGACCAGTTGCCCAGCATCTCGAAGAAGGTGTGGTGGTAGGTGTCCTTGCCCACATCGTCGAGGTCGTTGTGCTTGCCGCCGGCGCGGATGCACTTCTGGCTGTTGACGGCCCGTTTGATGCCGTGGAGGGGCGAGTCGGGTGGGAGGGTGCCCTGGAAAATGGGCTTGTACTGGTTCATCCCCGCGTTGGCGAAGGTGTCCCGCAGCGACGGATCGTTCATCGGGCAGGTCGTCGAGGAGGGGACGAAGGTATGATCGCGCTGCTCAAAGAACTGGATAAAGGCCCGGCGGACCTCGGGGGCGGATAGCGGCCCGGCCATCGGGTTTTGATCTGTTGCGGAGGAGGGCTGAGGAGCTGACGGCATAGGTGTTCCGTTTCTGTTCAGTCTTTGCGGCCGCCCGTGCGGGCCTGCTCACGGGTCATGCATGGATCGTAGCTGGGCACGCGGGGGGTTGCGCCGCGTGATCGGGTCCGAAAAACACGCAAACCGGCCGGATTGGTGGCGGCAAGGGCGATTCCGGGGTCTATTTGGGCATCGCCCGGCTTCAGGCCCGGTGCGTTGTGCATAGATAAGGCCCCGGGCTACAGGCGGGGCAGTTCATCCATCAGAAGACCAGAGGAGCCGCCGATATGCGATGCGCCCCCGTTGTTCAGACATCCCTCATTCTGGCCATGGTCGCCGCGCATCCGGCGCAGGCCGGCGTGATCCGCCACGATGTGGATGACGCCCTGTATCGGCAACTCGCCCAGCAGCCGCAGTTCTCGGCGGTGGGGGCCCTGGGCATCAGTTTTACCGGTGGCGGCTCGACCACCTGCTCGGGTACGCTGATCGGCAGTGAGTGGGTGCTGACGGCCGCGCACTGCGTCGATGGCGGCTTCGGCTCGGCATCATTCCTCACCAGCACCGCCTTCGCCAGCGTCGCTGAAGTCATCATCCATCCCGATTGGACCGGCAACCTGCTCGGCGGCGGCGACCTGGCGCTGCTGCGGTTGAGCAGCCCGGTCAGCAACATCGATGCCGCCCAAATCCACACCGGGGGCGGGGAACTGGGGACCGTGGGCACGATCGCGGGCTACGGCCGCACAGGGACCGGGCTCACGGGGGCCCAGAACGGCACGGGAGGGATCTTCCGGGCCGGTCACAACTTCATCGATGAACTGGGAAACGCCCGCGGATGGGATGAGCGGATTCTGCTGACGGACTTCGACAACCCGCTGGACCCGGGCGATTCGAACTACGGCTCAGACGAGCCGCTGGGGCTGGAATACTCCATCGCGCCCGGCGATTCGGGCGGGGGGCTGTTCATCGAGACCCTCAATGGCTGGCGGCTGGCGGGGGTGAGTTCGTTCATCAACTCGACCGATGGCAATCCCAACGGCGATTACGGCGACAGCAACGGCTTCACCCGCGTCTCGGATTATTCCGGATGGATCAACTCGATCATCCCCGCGCCGGGAACGCTGCCGATCCTTGCCACCGGCCTCCTCGGGGTCGCCCGGCGTCGGCGCGGTGCCTGACGCGATCGGGCCCGGCGGCATACGCTGTATGCTGAGCCATGGCCCGCAAAACCACCTCCAAGAAGACAACCTCTAAGAAGCCCGCTCAGAAGAAGGTTTCGCGGAAGAAGGTACCCGTCGATTCGGGCCCGGAGATGCGGCTTTACGACCCGCCCGAGGGGCTTGATGCGATTCTGGGACAAGGCCGTGCGATCGAGGTGCTCCGCCAGGCGATGGACTCCCAGCGCGTCCACCACGCCTGGATCTTCCATGGCCCCGAGGGCGTGGGGAAGTTCACGGCGGCGATCGCGTGGGCGGCGACGATCCTGGACCCATCCTCCGCCCCGGACCTGACCGGCCGGCTGGCCCCGGACCCCCTGAGCCATGTGCAGCAGTTGATCCGGGCGGGGACACATCCGGACTTGCATGTCCTGAAAAAGGAACTGGCCCGTTATCACGAAGAGAGCAAGGTACGCGATGCCAAGCTGCGGACGATCCCCAAGGCGATCGTTGAAGAGCACCTGATCAAGCCGGCGACGCTGGCTCCCACGCTAAAGAATGGCTCGATCGCGGGCAAGGTGTTCATCGTCGATGAGGCGGAGCTGCTGGATACGCCGGTACAGAACGCGATCCTCAAGACGCTTGAGGAACCCGCCCCGGGCACGGTGATTATTCTGGTGACCTCCAGCGAGGACCGTTTGCTGCCCACGATCCGCTCGCGGTGCCAGCGTGTGGCTTTCACGCCGCTGGACGATGATTCCATGCGGGCTTGGGCGAGCCGGCAGGATTTCGATGTTTCCCCCGATGCCCATCACTGGCTGATGCGGTACGCATCGGGCTCTCCGGGGCGGTATCAAGAGGCCGTCGAGAGCGACCTGTATTCGTGGCACATCGCGATCGACCCGATGTACACCCAGGCCGAGCGTGGCCGGCATCCGCTGACGATGGGCACGACCATGGCCGAACTGGTGGAGAACTGGGCCCAGGGCTGGGTGAAGCAGGGCGAGAAGCTCGGCGAGAACCGGTCGAAGGAGGCCGCCAATCGCAAGGGGGCGGACCAGATGTTCGCGTTGATCGCCCAGCGGGCCCGGATGGGGCTTACCGATCCGGCGCGGATGGAGCGGTCGCTGCACGCGATCGACTGCGTCCAGCGTGCCCGGAGGGAGCTGGACACCAATGTGCAGGTGAAGTTCGTGATGGACCACCTCGCGGCGGGGCTCAGCGAACCGATCTGATCGGTTTGGTTCTGATCGGTTTGGTAAGAATATAGATCAGTAAGGATCCGGCTCTCAGGCCTGGAAGCTGATGGGCTTGCGCTCGGGGCCTGTGCCTGTGCCGGAGCCGAGGGCCGTGGCCATCCCTGCTTCGCGTTCGTCGGCGGCCCGTTCGATGGCCATCACCCAGGTTTCCCGCTCGTATTCCAGGAGTTCGATGACCTCGTCGAGGCGGGCGATGTCCTTGTCGATGCTGGCCTTGACCAGTTCGCCGTACATAAAGGTGTAGAGTTCCTGCACGGCGCGGGCGATCTCGGGGGCTGGCTCCACGCGGATGGTGTTGAGCAGTTCCAGCACGATGTCGCGGCACTGTGAGAAACCGAGGTAGGTCATCTCGTGGTCACGCCTCTGGAGCCCCGTCCGGGCCTGGTAGGCGAACTTAATGGAGCCGTCGAGCAGCAGGAGGCGGAGCTCCTCTGGCGACGCGGTCATCACACGGGTCTTGAGATACGCGTTTGCTGTTTTGGTGTCTGTCATCACGCGGGAGGTATCGGTCCGTGCTGGGGGCGTCATGAGAGGAAATCAACCTAATGAGCCAAGTTGTGCCAGCGCGGAGCCCTGGGACTGGAACGCCCCGATCGCCTGCTCCATGGCCAGGAACTGGCGCTGGAGCACCTCACGCTTGTTGTCGAGGGATCTGCGGATGGATTCGATGCGGGATTCCTGCAGCTCGATCTGCGTGCCCAGGGCGTTCTTGCGGGACTGGAGGACGCCTCCCACGGTTGTGACATAGTTGTCGGCGAACTCTTCGATCTGGCCGAGCACACCGAGCTGGGTGAACACGGGTTCATCGATTGTGTTGGGATCATCGTCGTCGGTTGCCTCGAGTTCGCGGCGGGTGAAGAGTGCCTCGACCGCGTCCGGGTCGGACGCGTAGGCTTCGCGGAACTTCTCCTTATCGAACTCGAGCTTGCTTTCCGAGCCCACCGTGATGCCAACGGCCGTGAGCGTATCAACGGAATCGGTGAAGCCCTGATTGGGCTTGCGGATCGTCGCGAACATGCCGTTGCGGAGGTTGAGCAGTGTGCCGTCTCCGAGCAGGACGCCGCGTTCCTCGGTCTCCTGGTCGTAGCGTGTACGGAAATCGATGGCCTCGACTACGGAGTTAAACCCGTCGATGAACTCCTGGATCTTGGTTTCGATCGCCTCGGTATCCGTGCTCACCGAGAGTTCGACCGGGCTGTCGGAGCGGGAATGCAGGTTGATCGAGACGCCCTCGACGACGCCGTCGAGCTGGTTGACCGAGCTTGTGAGCAGCACGCCCGATGCCGGATCGCTGGAGCCGAAGAACACGCGGGCGTCGTTGCCCTCGTCGAGGGTGTTGAGGCCCAGGTCGAAGCCGCCGGAATCGATCAGGAACCGCCCGGCCTCGCCTGTGCGGTCGCTTGAGAGACTCAGGCGGAACGGGGCCGAGCCCACGCCGGTGTTGATGATCGAAGCGTTGACGCCGACATTGGCGGCGTCGATAGCGTTGCGGATATCTGCGAGGGTCGCGTCGGGCTCGAACTCGAGCACGCGTTCGAAGGAGCCGTCGATGAAGTTGTCGCCGTCGGTGCCGGTGGCTTCGCCCTCGATCCCGAGCTTGGTGGCGACGGAGCCGGAGATGTTGGTGATGCGGATGGGCTGCCCGCCGGGGTCGCCGCCGTCGGTGTCCTCGTAGATGCCGATGCCGTCGCCGTTGTCGTTGATGCGGGCGGTGATGTTGAGATTGAGATTCGTGCGGTTGATTTCCCTGAGCACATCGGCGACGGTCGTCGCGGAGCTGCCAATGCGGATCTCAGCCCGGTTGCCGGAGGAGTCGACGATCTCGAAGGTGCCCGTGCCGATGCCGTTGCCGTTGTTCAGATCGCTCAGCAGGGTGGCCCCGCTGATGTAGGCCAGCTGGAGGTTGGACCCAGTGGCCAGGCCGTCGGCGAAGGAGCCGCTGATCCCCAGGGCCTCTGCGGTGTCCGCCCCGCCGGTCCCGGTGATCGAGAGGGCCGAACCGCCGGTGGTGTTGTCCTTGATCTGAATGCCGGTGCCCTGGCTGTTGACGCTGGCGGTGATCGCGCCGTTGGCGCCGGGGTCGTTGTTGATGGCGTTGATGATGTCGTTGATGTCGCTGAGGCCGCTGACATCGATGGCGAACCCCGACCCGTTGCGGGTCGTGAAGTTGAGGATGCCGTCGCTGTCGCCCAGGCCGGTGCCGCCGTTGAGACTGGAAACGAGCTTGGTGTTGAGCCCGGCGAGGATGCGCTGCCCGCTGGCCGAGCCGCTGTAGCTGCCCACCAGACCCAGGTCCTCGGCGGTGGTCACCGTGCCCGAGCCGCTTGAGTAGTTTTCGATATCGAAGCTGCGGCCCATCGAATCGTTGATCTCGATCCCGCCGGTCTCCGTGCTGATCGAGGCGGTGAACTCGGTGAATCCCGCATCGCTGAGGGCATCATTGATCCGATCGACCACCCCGCCCACGGTCGAGACCGCGCCGGCGACGAGTTCGATGGAGCTGTCGCCATCGTCGTCGACGACCGTTTCCTCGATCTCGCCGATGCGGATGTTCACGCGGGTGTCGTTCTCGTCGACGATCCCGTTGCCGTCGGTGTCGATGGTGATCCAGAAATCTTCTACATCCGTGCCCGAGGTCTGCCGGATCGCCACACCCCGCCCGTCGTTGAGCGCGGTAATCGGGGTGTTGCCGTTGATCCGGTAGACCGATGTGCCGGTGAGCGTGGTGCCCGAGAGGTTGTCTTCGTCGAGACCAAGCGATTCAAGGATACCCGAACCGGATTGCTGCGAGATCGAGGTGACGCCGGTGAGCACGAACTTGTCGTTCTCGACCCGTGCGTTCACACCGGGCACATCGGAGATCGCGTCGAGGACCTCCTGCACGGTGCCCGCGCGAGAAAGATCCACCTCCGTGCCGTTGACGGTGATCTTGCCTCGCACGATCCCGTCGCCGTCGTTGAGATCCGCCAGGGCGGTGTCGGCATCCAGGCGGGCGGCGGGTGATTCAAAGGTCAGCGATCCGATCCCCACGGGGGAGGAGTCCAGGTCGGAGAAACCGCGTGATAGCATCTGCTGCGTGGAGACGAGCCGGTCGACGACGAAGTTGTAGCTCCCGGGCACGGCGTTGCCGGTGGCGTTGGCGGTGAGCACGGACTCATTGTTGGTGGATGTGGTCCGCGAGGAGAAGATGTCATTGACGCGGAACGCGGCGGCGGCGGTCTTGAAGTTGCTCATCCGCGAGTTGATGTCGAGGTAGGCCGCCTGCTGCTGGTTGAGCTGGATCACCCGGCGCTGGGCCAGCACGAGCGGGTTGGACTGCGCGGTGATGAGCTGGTCGATCAGCGAGGCCGAATCGATGCCCGAGAAAATTCCGATGCCTGTGGTGATGCCGCCCATGACGGACTCCTTTGTGAACCGGCGGTGACAGTTCGCGGCTTCAGCGCCGCTGACCGATCCTCGCGGGCGGGGCGTTCCTGCCCTCGCCGTGCTGATTCACCCTACATATCGGGCCGTGGGCGGGGGGTACTGGACCATCATCGGCCCGATTCGATCAGACTCTCTGCGGGCGCATCGTTTCTGCCGGGGCGGGGCGCATCGTCGGCGGGAAGGACCGGCCCGTAGCGCAAAAACTGCCCGCCCGCGGCGGTATGATTACGGGCCGGTTGTGGGCCGCTTTGACGAGTTATCTTCACCACCGGGCCGCCCCGGGCCGATCTGAGGCGGGGAGCGGGCGTACAAATGGGGCAGATGCCAATGGACGAAACACCCGTACATACCGATTCGCCCGCAGCCATCCGTATGTCGGTGGTCGTTCTCTGTGCTCTGGTCGCGGTTTCGACGCTTCCATGGCTGTGGATGGCCCTCGGCCGTTTCGGCGGCTTCGCGTGGGGCCTGTTCGGGTTCGAGCTGATCGTTCTCATCGGGTGCGTGATGACCGCCCTGGTCTGCCTGGGCAGCGTCCGCGTGGGCGGTGCGCTGCCCCTGGCCATCGCGTGCTTGGCCGGTACCCTGCTGGTGGACGCCGTCTTCGCGCTGCATGTCGATGCCCGCAACCTCATCGGGAGCAACCATCCCGATGTCCAGCCCTGGGTGAACCGGATGCTGCTCTTCCGTCTTGGGGTGATCGGGCTGTTGACGCTCATCGCCACGCTTGATGTCTACCGGCGTGATGCCCGGTCGTGGGGGCTGATGCTGCGGGCCGCGGCTTTTCTCATCCCCGTGATCGCCTGCATCGCCTGGATCCGCCTCCGCGGCGTGCCCACCGTCACCACCCCCGATGGCGAACTGAGCCCACTGAAGATGGTTCTGGTCATGGTGGGGGGGCTGCTGCTGGGGATCCTGTTCTCCGCCGGGGGGCACTTCCTGATCCGCTCCTACGAGATCGCCGTGCCCGAGAAAACCGGGAAAACACCGGCCTGAGCACCGATTGTCGTCTCCGAACGGCGATTTGTGAAAATCCAGACCTCACGCGACCAATGATTCTCTGTGAACGAGTTTCTCCTGCTGATCATCGCGTTGTCATTCGCCGCCCTGCTGGGCGCGGGTGCGATCTTCTTTCTGGTCACCATGCTCAAGCGAGGGCGCAAGGGCGGGGGGGTCGATCGGATCTCGCTGCGCATGCTCACCGAGCGGGTGCGGGCGGTGGGCAAGCTGGTCGGCCTTGAGGTCCACGCCAAGGAGATCGCCACGGCGACCAAGGGGTTCAACTGGCTGCCGCCGATCCTGCTCAGCCAAGCCAAGATCGCCATGATCTTCCAGTTCGAGAAGCAGTACGCCGTGGAACTCAGCGCCCTGACCGATCAGGATGTGCAGGACCTGGGCGGCGGACGCTACCGGGTAACACTGCCGCCGATCGTGGGCTCGCTGCGGCTGATGGATGTCGAGCCCTACGACATCCAGCAGGGGCGGGTGCTGGGGCTGGTGGATGTGATCAACATGAACGCCGAGCGGCAGAGCGAGCTGATGCGGACCGCCCAGACGCAGGCCTCGGAACTCTTCGAGAAGAACGACGACCGCTACGAGAAGCAGGCCCGCGACGCGATCGAGCGGCAGCTCCAGTCCATCGCGCGGCTCTTTGAGGGCACGCTGGAGATCCACTGGCGCGAAGCGCCCCGCAAGGGCCAGCCGCGTCTGGTGATGGACGAGTCGCTCAAGTCCGGCCCGGCGAGCACCGCTCACTGATCGTTGTCCGGTTCCTGGCCTATTTCCTCAACCGGATCCTCGGCCGACTTCTCGGCCGATCCGGGCCTGACCCGCTTTAGTTGCACCAGCCCGCGCTTTTCGTCGTCGTGCTCGATCCAGACTGGTCCGTGCATCTCCTCATTGCCCTTGAGGTGTAGTTCAAGGAAGGCGAGCATCAATGCCCGAGTGATCCGCAACTGTTCGTTATGCTCGATCGTGCCTTGATCGCATCCCAGGATTGTCTCGTCCATGAAACCGCAGTGCGATCCGCCGGCGATGGTGGCGAAAACTCGTTCGGCGCAGCCCCGTTTAAAGATCACCCGGGATGTCGCGGGCGGAACGATACGATCATGATCACCGACGATGTGCAACTCCGCGGGGTTGCCCATCCGTTGAGTCGCCTCGCCCGGTTCGCCCCGAAGCGGTGCGCCGGCGAGCGGGATCAGCACCCTGACCGCGATCAGCCCAGCCGCGCCCTCTGCCCCGCCGCCGCCCATCGAGTGCCCGCTCAGTGCGAGCGCATCCTCGTCCACCCGCCCCGCGATCCACGACGCGTCGTCGCGGCCCTGCTCGATCAGGTGCGAAAGGCATCGGGCCATATCACGGCTATATTGGGCGTGATCCGGAGCGATCCCGCGGTGTGAGTTGGTCGCGATGACCAGGTAACCGTGCGAAGCGAGGAATCGAAGCGTGTGCTTGTAGCGGTTGACGGGCTGGAGAAATCCGTGCCCGAAGCTGATCGCTGGGAAGCGGGAGTTTCCCTCAATGATGGGTTCGTCTCGCTGCGTGCGATCAGCTGGGTAGAACACCCACGCCGAGAATTCTGATTCGTCCTCCCGCTCGATCAGCACATTGCGGAACCCGACCTCGTATTCCCCCAGCCCATCAGCCTGATACGATTCGTCGGCCTGCGAGCATGAGGCCAGCAAGCACAGTAGCGCGAGCATGGATAAGAGCGGCATGGCGGTCGGGCGTGTCATCTCAGACCGCGCTGGGGTGCCAGATGGTCTTGAACTCGACGAACGGGTCGAGCCAGCCGGGGCCCTCGCATTGGGCATCGTCGTAGAAATCAACCCCGTCGCGCACGCACACCCGCTTGAGGTTGTCCGCGGCCCCTGTCCGCAGCGCGGCCTTGTGCGCGGGTGTCACACCCGCGGCGTGGATCGCGATGATCCCGCGATGGGATGCGAAATGCTCGATCAGTTCATCGCGGAAGCCCGATAGGGTGTTGACCACGCCGCCGGGCAGGTCGCTGGTGGCCATGGCCTCGGCAAGCACCAATGCGGGCACAGGGTTGGTCTCACTGGCCAGCACTACGCACGCGTTGCCCATGGCGATGACGGGGGCCACCAGCGAGATCAGCCCCAGCAGGCACGGCTCGTCGGGGGCGATCACGCCCAACACGCCCGTGGGGAAGGGCACTGTGAAGTTGTGGTAGGGGCCCGCGACGGGGTTGGCACCGCCCATCACCTGGGCGTACTTGTCGCACCAGCCGGCGTAGTGGACCACGCGGTCGATCGCCGCGTCGGTCTCGCGTTCTCCTCCCTCACCAATCGCGGAGGCCAGCTCGGCACGCTTGCCTTCCATCATCTCGGCGAGGCGGTAGAGGACCTGGCTACGCAGGAAAGCGGTTGATTCCCCCCACGCCAGCTGGGCCTTGCCCGCGGCCTCCACGGCGTCGCGGACATCCTTGCGCGATGCGCGGCAGACATGGGCGAGGAGATTGGCCGAGGCGTCGTGGACCGGCGTAGAGCGGCCCGATTCGGTGCGGGGGAACTTGCCACCGATGGCAAGCTTGTAGGTCTTGGTGACGCTCAGTCGCTCGCTCACAGCTTGTACTCCATCTCGATCTCGTGGCGCAGAGGGATCCCGTCGAAGCCGACATTGGGGATCTCGGGCTTGAGGGTCCGGGCGTGGGTCACCGCGTCGCGGTAGAGGGCGACCATGTCGAACTCACGGCGCTGGTAGAACCGCAGGGCGGGGGTGTTGTCGTTGGTCGTGATCAGCCAGAGCCGGTCGCAGCCGGACTCGCGGGCCTTGGCACGCACCGCGTCGAGCAGGCACGAGCCGATGCCGCCGTGGCCCGCCATCGAGTTGTGGGTGATGATCTCACAGTCGTTGTCCGCGATGTTGTAGGTCAGCAGACCGACCTCCGAGCCGTCACGCACGGCGACGAAGCCGGGCAGGTCGTCGGCATCGTACTTCTTGCCGCGTGTGATCTGGGTCGTCGAGCCCCAGTACTGCACCAGCACCCGCTGCACCCAGAGCTTGTCGTCGGGGGTCAGGGCCCGTATGTCGAATGTGTGCGTGCCCGTTTGTGTCGTCATCGAAGAACTCCCGCCGGCGAAACACCGGCTGTGCGGATCATTTGCAGTACGCCATCAGCCCGTGCCGACCGCCCTCACGCCCGAAGCCCGATTCCTTGTAGCCGCCGAAGGGGCTGGTGGGGTCGAACTTGTTGTATGTGTTGAGCCAGACGATGCCCGCGTCGAGCCGGCGGGCCACATCGAAGATCTTGGACCCCTTGTCCGTCCACACGCCCGCGGCCAGCCCGTAGGGCGAGTTGTTCGCCCGGCTGATCGCCTCCTCGGGCGTGCGGAAGCTCATCACCGCCAGCACCGGCCCGAAGACCTCCTCGCGGGCGATGGTGTGGCTGGGCTGGACCCCGCTGTAAAAACAAGGCCGGCACCAGAAACCTTTTTCCGGCAGCGTGGAGTTGCAGACATCGTGCCGCACCGCGCCCTCTGATTCGCCGGTCTTCAGGTACTTCTCGATCGTGCTCAGTTGCTGTTTCGAGTTGATCGCGCCCACATCCGTGTTCTTGTCCATCGGATCGCCCACACGCAGCGAGGCCATGCGCTCGCCGAGCTTGCCGATTACCCGGTCCAGGATGGATTCCTGCACGAACAGGCGCGAGCCGGCGCAGCACACATGGCCCTGGTTGAAGTAGATCCCCTCGATGATGCCCTCGACGGCCTGATCGATCGATGCGTCCTCGAAGATGATGTTGGCGCTCTTGCCGCCCAGCTCAAGTGTCAGCCGCTTGTCGGTCGCGGCCACCGAGCGGGCGATCTGCTTGCCCACGCTTGTCGAGCCGGTGAAGGCGATCTTGTCGATCCCCGGATGCTCGACGATCGCCCGACCGGTCTCGCCCGCGCCGGTGACGATGTTCACCACCCCCGCGGGCAGCCCGACCTCGACGCAGATCTCCGCGAACCGCAGGGCCGTCAGCGAGGTCGTCTCGGCGGGCTTGAGCACCACCGTGTTCCCGCACGCCAGGGCCGGGGCGATCTTCCACGCCAGCATCATCAGGGGGAAGTTCCACGGGATGATCTGCCCGCACACGCCCACGGGCTCGGGGTCCCGCCCGAGCATGGCGAAGCGGAGCTTGTCAGCCCAGCCCGCGTGGTAGAAAAAATGGGCCGCGGCCAGCGGGATATCCACATCGCGCGATTCCTTGATCGGCTTGCCCCCGTCGAGGGTTTCCAGCACCGCCAGCTCGCGGGCACGCTCCTGCATCCGCCGGGCGATGCGGTAGATGTACTTGCCCCGGTCCTTGCCGCTCAGGGCCGACCATGCGGGCAGGGCCTCGCGGGCGGCGACGACCGCCCGGTCCACATCGGCCGCCGACGCCGCGGCGACCATCGACAGCGTGTCCTCGGTGGCGGGGTTGATGCTGGGGAATCGCTCCCCGGACTCGGGCTCAACGAACCGCCCGCCGATAAACAGGCCATACTTGTCCGCAATGTCGGGCCGGACCGCTTCGGGGGCCGGGGCGTACTCGAACAGCCCGCCCCCGCCCGCGGCCCGCAGATCCAGCCGCGGCGGGGCTTTGGGATGCTCAACGCCCGATTGCCCGTTATTCGGGGCCTGCTGCTCTGGCCGGTGCCCTGGTTTGCTCACGATGCTCATGCCCCATTCTAACAGGCGGGCGCAGTCGCAGCCGTCCCAACCCGATCGGGTCCGGCTTTTCTTGGCCGATTGGCCCAAAGTCGGGCCCGGAATCGGCCGCTCTAGGGGATATGAGCGAGCCCGCCCCCGATCAGTCGCCCGAGAACGCCCGCCCCGCGCCCCACGCCGCCGGCCTCCATGCGCGGCGTGAACCGCGTCTGCACACCCCCGATCTGCGCTGTTCGGTCGGCAAGGTCGCCGACATCACCGGCTCTGGGATGCGCATGATCGTCGACAAGGACCAGATCCCCGAGCTGGGCGATGTCCAGTCCTACACCTTCACCGACCCGAGCGATTCGATCACCGTCACCGGCACCGTCAAGTGGATCCGCAAGGGTTCGGCCTTCTCCAAGCGGTGTGAGGTGGGCGTGGAGTTCGTGCGCCTGGACCAGGGCCTGCGAGACTCGATCGTTCGCCTGGCCGTCCACGGCAAGCTCAAGGACCCGGCCGCCGGCTGCGTGCAGATTCGCCACACCGATCTCTACAAGCTCCTGGGCGTCACCCGCTACGCCAGCGAGGAACAACTCCAGGACGCCTTCCGCGCCCAGACCCGCCAATGGCACCCCGACGCCAACGGCTCCCCCGAAGCCGCCCAGCGCTTCGAGGAGATCCACAAGGCGTACTCGGTGCTGCGCGATGAGGAACAACGGGCCAAGTACGACCTGCGATTCGCCGATCAGCACGACCGCGCGGCGTGATCAGGGGCGGCCGTGCCGCATTCGGGACAGATGGGCTGTCCGGCAACTTCATACTTGCATTTCACGCATAGCCCACGCCGTATCCTGCTGCGTTCTTTGATTATTTGCATGAACCGGGGCAACAGGCTGACTGCATAGAATACGCAGCCCCAGAACAGCGTGTTTACGATGATGCCGCGCCAGAGCGGGACGGGCGCCGGAATGTATTCGAGCACGGGCAACGGAGGTCGCGGTCGCAGTGCCTGTTTGACTCGTGCCTGACTGAGGGTCCGGTTGAACCCAGTTTTCTCCGGGGTGAGATGTGATTCCCCGCAGTTTTCGCACAAGCCGGCGTACAACAGCGGGTACGCTCGCGAGCTCGGAGCGAGATCCAGTCTGAGGCCTCGCCAGTCGAAGCGGACACCGACATCACGCCGGAAGCCGAAAATGGCGTCGATGCTGAGATACTCCGGTGATGATCCGCTGAATGAAGGATTGGCGAGCGAGAATGTTTCCATGTCGATCGCGTCCGACCTGAGGTACGCATTCAACGGCCAGCCGTAGCGTGACTCGGAGACGGTGACTTCAAAGGCGTCGCCGCTGAACGACTCTTTCGGATAGGTGTACACGGTGTGTGTCGAGCCGTAGAGGAGCAGTTGACCGATATCCCAGCTGAAAGCGTTTCGAAACGATGAAGGGCTTGGGTGCTCAACGATGAGGCCATCCAGCATGCCCGGCATCCGCCTCTGTGTTTTGATAGCCTTATATGTCATGCTCGGCGAGGGCATGCCCATCCAACTCGAGTTCGATCCTTGCGATCGCCACGAGATCAGTTGTGCTGATACAAAGGTCCAGACGAATCCGAGAATGACCGCCCAGAAGAGCCGTCTGGGACAAATCGTGATTCGCTGGAGACTTTTACGCATAGAGAAAGATACCCGGATGCTCCGCGGCTTCCATCACATTTATGTAACAGCACGATCGGATGGAAGCATCAGGACGCCTCCAGTCCGCATTCGGGACATTGATCAATACCTTCGAGGTCATAACCGCACGCAAGGCATCGGCCACCCCGGAGCCGTGAGAAGCGTTGCATGGAAGCGGGGAGCACAACCATCAGCGCCAACGTGCCGCCGTAGATAAGGGTGTTGAGCGTCATGCCGCCCCAGTGGGGCACGATAGGGAGCCGCCGTTCAACCCAGTCCCATTGGTTGTTCGTCTTGGGGAGCGGTATGCCGTACCGGAAACCCGCCCGATCGATGCATCGCTCGAAGAACTCAGTTGTGAACGGGCCTCCGCCGTTGGCGACATAGTACTTCGCTTCGTAGTACGCGCATCGGAACGGGAAACCGAATGACCCGCGGAGGATGGCAAAGCCCGGCGGAATATCACCGTGGAGTTGGCGATCCCATTCTGTGTATTCCTCACCGAACTCATACTGCGTGAACGAGATGCCCGGCTCCAGCCACAGTTGCCACGGCTTGTGCCGGTCGTCCGGCCAGCATGGATACGCAACGTGAAACTCCGGGATCAGGCCTTCCAGATAGACCGGGGGATTGAGGTCTTTGATCGCCCACTGCTCCTCGGAAGGGGCCGAACTGTATTCGATACGCCCGAACAGCGAGGGAACCCACGCGCTGGCGATGCTGGTCATCACGCCCGCGAGCACGCAGAGGACGATCCGGCGGCGGATGCGGGCGGGCCGTCTCGTCGGATCGGTGTCGCCTCCACCGTGTCTCGTTGCGCTGTTCATCGTTCCTGCCCGCATTCCGGGCAGCGCAAGAGCTCTTCGAGCGGGTAGCAGCATTTAACGCACACCCCCCGTCGGAACCTGCGGACGCGGATCCAGTGCTTGAGCAGCGGGCTCATCGCCAGCAGGAGGAAGGCCGCGAGCGACCATAACAGCAGGTTAATCGCCAGAGGTAGCCATTCCACAGCTGTTGGGACGCGGAAGAGCGGAATGAATTCGGGAAGCCATGAGGGGCGATCGAGTCCCCGGCGCGCCCCCGCGAGGGCGTACGCCCGTTTGTGATAGGCCATGACGACCGGGTTATTCACCGATGCGCCGGTGCTGATTTCGTCATAGCTGAGGAAACGCATGGGCCAGCCGAAGCGGTACCTCCTGAGTTGAACCGCGCTGGGAGATTCGGACCGTGCTGGGTCCCAGCGCATTTCCGGGAAGCCGTACGAGTAGTTCATCATGTCACTGCCGACATTGATACGATACACCAAGAAGCTCCCGTTGCCGGTTGAGGGAGAGAACCGAAACACACCACCAAGCTCGGGTGCAATCGGCTCAAGGTAGGTAGGTTCGAACTCGCTCAAGGGGAGCGTACCGCTCCGCGAGACCCAGTTTGTTGGGCGAAGATAGGTCAGCAGCAGCGCTGTTATGAGGGCGCACAGGACGCTCCCAAGCACGATAGACACTGCCAGCTTGTTGATTACTCTCTGACGGGGCCAGTTGCTACGCATCCGAGAAGTCATACCCGGCGGCATAATCGCCGGTTGCCAGCTTCTGCATGCTCCGCAGCACATCGTTGAGCAGCGAACTGGCCCCGAAGCGGAACCAGTCGGGGCTGAGCCAGCCCTCGCCCAAGGTCTCGTTGACCATGCACAGGTAGTGCCACGCCTGCTTGCCGGTGCGGATACCCCCGGCGGGCTTCATGCCGATTTTCTTGCCGGTGTCCTTGTACACATCCCGGATGGCTTCGAGCATCACCAGCGTCACCGGCATCGTCGCCGCGGGGCTGACCTTGCCGGTGGAGGTCTTGATGAAATCGCCTTCCCGGATGCACGCCATCGCAATATCGCTTGCGCGGCGGACATTGTCGTAGGTCGAAAGCTCGCCGGTCTCGAGGATGACCTTGAGGTGCGCCGGGCCGCAGGCGTCGACGACGGCCCGGATCTCGTCGGCAACGACGGAATACCTGCCGGAGAGGAACGCCCCCCGGTTGATCACCATATCGATCTCGTCGGCCCCATCCGCCACCGCCTGCTCCACATCACGCACGCGGATCTCGATCGGGTACTGTCCCGAAGGGAAGCCCGTCGCCACGGATGCGACCTTGACGCCGCTGCCCGCCAGATGCGCCTTGGCGTGGGGGACCATCGACGGGTACACGCACACCGCCGCGACATGCCCCAGCCGATGCCCGAGGAACTCCTCATCGCGCTCCCATGGGCGTTTGGCCTTGACGCAGAGACTGCGGACCTTCTCGGGCGAATCGCTGCCCTCGAGTGTCGTCAGGTCGATCATGGACACGGCCAGTTCCAGGGCGGCGAGCTTCGAGTCCTTCTTGATGGAACGCGTGGTAAACGATTTGGCCCGCCGGTCGGCCATGACGGCGTCGACGGTGGGGGACTCGGGCAGGCGGAACTGGTCGGGGGTGGTGGTCATGGCGGTCACTGCTGGTCGTCGGATTCATCTTCGGCGGGCGTCTCGGGGGTCTCCGGTTCTTCGATGGGCAGCCCGGTGATCTCCCATTCCCGCCATCCGCCGAGGAAGACCTTGACGCGTTTCTTGATGAATCCGTTGTACCCGGCCTCGATCATCTGTTTGGCCATGGCGTGGGTGGTGGCCGAACCCGGGTTCTCGCCGTAGATGATCAGGTTGTCGTACCGCTCCAAGGCCGGATCGGTGCCGTACCGCAGGTCGATGTCCGGCGTCCGCAGGTTGCGGGCCCCGGGGATGTGCCCCTCGGCGTACCGCTCGGGCTTGCGGGCGTCGATGAACAGGGCCGTATCGTCATCGCGCTGCTGCCGCTCATATAGGTCCACGGCC
>JBBDKK010000180.1:0-17275 GCA_040879395.1 Phycisphaerales bacterium | reverse complement strand
CCCTCTTGACGAACTCGGTCATGATCTGTGTGCGGGCCCGGGCCTGCATGGCGCTCAGGTACGAGATCACTTCCTCCTGCTTGCCCTCGCCATCAGCGAGCATCGCGGCCAAGACCGCCCGCGCGTCCTTGGGGGCCATCCCCGTGAGGGTCGCCAGGGCCTTCTTGAACTGCTCCCCGCCCTCCAGATCCGCCAGGCGTTGACGCATCTGCTCGAACTCCGCCCGCTCGCGGGCCAGTTCCTGCCGGTCGTCCTCGATCAGACGCCGCTCGCGGCTGAGCGTCTCCTGCAGGTCGGCCACCTCCCGCTTCATGCGATCGAGGCGCTGCCGGTCGATCTGGGTCATCTCGACCCGCACGCGGTTGCGTTCCTCGGCGTCCATCGCCAGCTCGGGCAGGGGCTTCTCGCGCTGGGCGAGTTCCTTTTCGGCCTCCTTCTGCTCCTTTTCCAGGCGGGCCTGCTCGATACTCACCGGCTCCTGAAACAGATCGGTCATGGTCAGGACCCGGTCCTTGCTCACGCGGCCGCTGGCCATCAGCCAGCCGGCGCCGGCGAGCATCGCCAGCAGATTGAGGACAAGAATAACCAGAATCGCTCGTTTGAGACTCTTCATGCTTCAAAGCCTTTCGCTCGGCTGTAGCGCATCACGCTCATCTCATCAAGATCCTGCGCTTCGCGCCGATCCAGTTCCTTCATGAACACCCGGCGCTGCTGATCCCGGAGCAGTTCAACCGCCTTGCGGCGGGCCGAGGCGTGGGCAAGCTCGCTGCGGGCGGCGCTAAGCTTTTTGAATACCGATGCCAGTTCCAGCACCGTCCGCTGGGCATCGAAGTTGTGCTTGAGCGAGGCGCCCGCCTGCATCTTCACCGCCCGCAGATCCACACGCTGCCCGTGGGACAACGCCTGGGAAAGTGTCCGCCGCTCATCGCCCATCATCTGCTGACAGGTCCGGATACGCGATTCCAGTGCCAGACGCTCGCGCTCGAGCCCAGCCACGATCAACTGTTTATCGCGTTCCTCCCGCGCACGCTGGTCGAGGACGGGCTGGAGCTTGAACACGAAACGGGCCATGGAGGTCTAAACCTTATAATGACAAATACTTATCGCTGTCTTTGTTGCTGCTGCTGTTGCTGCTGTGCCCCGGCCATCGCCTTGCGCTGCTGGATCATCTCGCCGGATTGCAGGGCCAGCTTGACCATCATGTCGCAGGCGGGCTTGAACTCGGTGCGTTCGCCCGTCCGCTGCTGGAGCAGCTCGTTGATCACCTCGATCATGTCGATCGCGGTGTCCGCCACCGGGTTGCCGCCCTGGGCGTAGGCCCCGATCTGCAAGAGGTCCTCGATCTCGCGGTGCTCGGCGATGAGGCGTGCGATCTGCTGGCGAGCGGCGATATGCCCATTCTCCGAGACATCGCCCGCCACGCGGGAGACGGAATCGAGGACATCGATCGCCGGGAAGTGGCCCTTGTTGGCCAGTTTGCGGCTCAGGACGATGTGCCCGTCGAGGATCCCGCGGGCCGCGTCCGAGACCGGCTCGGTCATGTCGTCGCCCTCGACCAGGATCGTGTAAAGCCCGGTGATCGAGCCCGCCCGCCCCTGTCCCAGGTTCACGCAGCCGGCGCGCTCCAGCAAAGTGGCCAGCGAGGAGAACACCGACGGGGTATATCCCTTGGTCGCGGGAGGTTCGCCGACGCTCAGGCCCACCTGGCGCTGGGCATGAGCGAAGCGGGTCACCGAATCCATCATCATCAGCACATCCTGGCCGCGATCGCGGAAATACTCGGCGGCGGTGCTGGCGAGTTTGGCCGCTCGGAGACGCAGAAGGGGCGATTCGTCGCTGGTGGCGACGATCACCACCGAACGGGCCAACCCCTCCTCGCCCAGCGAATCGTGGATGAAATCCAGCACCTCGCGTCCGCGCTCGCCGATCAGGGCGATGACATTGATGTCCGCATCGGTGCCCCGGGCGATCTGCCCGAGCAGGGTGGACTTGCCCACCCCGGGGCCCGCGAAAATGCCCATGCGCTGGCCGCGTCCCAGCGGGGTCATCAGGTCGATCGCCCGCACGCCGGTCCGCAGCGGCTGGGCGATCCGTTTGCGCTTCATCGGACCGATGGGGATGGGGTTGATCGGTCGGTTGACGGCTTCGGTGATCGGGCCCAGGTCGTCGATCGGGCGGCCGAGCCCGTCGATCACCCGCCCGAGCATCCGGCGTGAGACCGGCGAGGCCTGGAACACCTGCTTGAGGCGCACGGGCGCGCCAGGGATGATGCCGGTGGTGTCCGCCAGGAGCATGATGATGGTGTGGCGGCTCTCGAAACCGACCACCTCGCCAACGATCACCGGACCGCCGCGGCCGGAACCGATTTCGACCAGCGAGCCGACGGGGACGGGCAGATCGGTCGCCAACAGTGAGAGCCCGCGGACGCTGCTGACACGACCAATGATCCCCAGCGGCTCCACATGGGCAAGGGCCTCGTGCTCGGCCTGGAATAGATTCACGCCGCGTCTTCCTGTGAGCGTTCCTGACCGTCCTCTTCCGGACCGGCTTGTTCATTTGGGAGTGTGATCGCCGGGTTTACCGTGTTCTGCTCGCCATCGGGGAGCATCGCCTCGACGATGCGTTCGATCTGGGTGGGAAGGGTGGCATCAATGATCCCACCGCCCGGGGTCCGGGCGATTCAGGAGCCGCGCAACAGCGAAGCGTCGGTCATCACCTGTGCATGCTCGCAGCCCGCGAACCGGTCCACCATGCCCGGGAGTTCCGACCGGACGAACTCGGCATCATCGGGATGCACGGTAAGCACCAGCCGGGTGGATTCGGTCACGCTCGACAGGACGGCCTCGACCTGCATGAGCACGACGCCCGGGTTCAGATCCACGGCCCGCCGCACGACCCTGCGCGCGACCATCGCCGCCAGTTCCACCACCTGCACCCGTGCCTGCTCAAGCATCGTGTCGCGTTGTAATTCGAAGGCATCGAGCTGCTCGGTCCACAGCGTCAACAACTGGGCAAGCTGCTCGCCGTGCTGGGCGCGGGCCTCCTCGGTCCCCTGCCGGATCCCCTCCTCGCGGCCTTCGCTGAGGCCTTTCTCGAATCCCTGCTCGTGGCCCTCCTGCGAAGCGGTGGCCAGCATCTGGTCGCGCTTGGCCTGCGCCTGGCGGAGGATCTGCTCGGCCTGGGCGTTGGCGGCGTCGACCACGGCCCGCCCGCGCTTCTCCAGGTCGCTCAGGTCCATCACATACGCATCGCGTGCGTATTGCTCGAAATCGGCGCGTTTGATCATGGCCATAGCGGCTGCTCCCTGTCTCAGATCCCAACTCGGGTCAGAGGATCATCTCCGAATCGCCGCCGCGGCCCTCGATCATGACATCGCCCGATTCCTCCAGACGCCGCACAATATCGACGATCCGCTGCTGTGCGGCCTCGACATCCGACACCCGCACCGGGCCCATGAACTCCATGTCCTCCTTGACCATCGACGCGGCCCGCTCGGACATGTTGGTGAAGATCTTCTGTTTGAGCTGCTCGCTGGCGGTTTTGAGCGCCAGGGAAAGCTCGTCGTTCTCAATCTCTTTGAGCACCGACTGGATGCCCTTGTCGTTGACCAGCTTGATGTCCTCGAAGACGAACATCAGGCGACGGATCTCCTCTACAAGATCCGGGTCGTCGGCCTCCAGGCCCTCCATGATGGTTTTTTCCGTGGCCCGGTCGGCGAGGTTGAGGATCTCGGAGACGGTGGGCACGCCGCCGGCCTTCTCCATGCTCTGCATCAGCATGTTGCTTAGCCGGGATTCGAGCCCCTGCTCGACCTCGCGGATGACCTCAGGATTGGTCTGCTCCATATTGGCGATCCGCTTGATGACCTCCAACTGCTTCTCCATCGCCAGCCCGACCAGGATCTCCGAGGCCTTGTGGTGCGAGAGGTGGCAGAGGATCAGCGCGATCGTCTGCGGATGCTCGTCCTGGATGAAGGTCAGCAGGTTGTCACTCTCGGCCCGCTGGAGGAAGCTGAAGGGCGTTTTCTGAACCTGCGTCTGGATCTGGGACAGCAGCCGTTCAGCGGATCCGGCCTCCATCGAGTTTTGCAGCAGGGTCTTGGCGTAGGAGAGCGATCCTTCGTTGGCGTACTGCGAGGCCATCGAGAGGTTGTAGAACTCCTCCACCACGCTGTTCTGGATCCGGTCAGGCACCCGCCCCAGACCCGCCAGCGAGCGGGTGACCTCTTCGACCTTGTCCGGCGGCAGGTGCCGCAGCACATCGGCCGCGCAGTCCGGACCGATCGCCAGCAGCAGGATCGCCGCCTTCATCACGCCATCGATCTCTCGGATGTCGTCGGGGAACGGGTCTGTGGGTCTTCTTGTTGCCATTGGAGAACTTCACCTTGCAGCGGGGCTGCGCTGTTACATTTCCGCGTGCTCGGCCCAGCGTTCCACAAGCCCCGCCGCCGCTTCGGGATCGTTGCGGACCATCTCGGACACCTGCTCCCGCAGCTGCTGGACCTCCACGACCTGATCGTCCACCTCAATGCCGGTCATGACATGGTCGCCCTCGCTGGCCTCGCCGATGAGATCACCCGAGTTCTCCAGGTGCGGGGGCACGCCGACGAGCTTCTCGGCGCTGGGCAGTTCGATCTTCTTGCCCGAACGACGCACCATCATCGTCATCATTCCCAGCGAGACCACGGCCAGCACGCCCACCAGCACGGTCTCCACCAACTGCCCGGGTGCGCCCATCGCTGAGCCCCCACCTCCGCCACCGCCGCCGCCGGCAAGCGAACCAAGGAACCCGACCCGCTGCATCCCGCCGGAGGATATCATCGATCCGCCCAGCGGGGCCATGGTCACGGTGAGGTTGCCGCTGACCGGGACGCCCTCGTCGTCCACGCTCATCAGGTGCGGCTCGATGATGTTCTCGAAGGTGGTGCGGGCCGTCGCGAAGAACTCCTCGGCTTCCTGTGCGGTGACCGGGACGGCCTCTTCGCCTTCCTCGGCGGGCCGTGAACGCATGATGATGCTCTCGATGTACTCCTGAGGAATAATCACCGAAGCGCTCATGTGCGTGGGCATCCCGCGGGGGTCGATGATCGTGCGGGTCCGCTGGCCGATGGCGGTATCAAACTCGGTGTCGCCGGTTTCATCCTCAAACAGGGCCCCCTCGGCCCCGCCGCCGGTGTTGATCGAAGCGGTCTGGTTCGACCGGACCCCCGGCTCGGCGCCCTGCGTGGCCTGCTGGGAGGTTGAACTGGTCTTGCGGTCGCTCTTGACCACCGAAACGGTGCCCTCCCCGTCGGGGGCGAAGAGGTTTTCGGTGGACTGGACCCGGGTGATGTCCACTCGGGCGGTGATGGAGACCACGACGCCGGGGATATGCCCGAAGAGGCCCTCGATCTTCCGCTGGGTGTGCTTCTCGACCTGGGTGGCGTATTCGAGATACCGCGATGACGACTGGGAATCATCGTCCGAGGTGGTGCGGGCCCGGCCGGTCGAGCCGTCGATCACCTGCACCCGCTCTGGCGTGAGCCCCGAGACCGCACCGGCGATGAGCCGGGCGGTGGCATCGACCTTGTCCTGCGAGATCGACCCGCCGTCGCTGCTGAAGACCGTGGCCGAAGCGGTGGCGGGCCGCGCGGCCCGCCCGAGACCGGTCGTCTGGGGGATATCCAGGATCACGCTGGCCCGGGCGACACCCGAGAAACGCGAGATGACCTGCGAGAGTTCGTTCTGCAGGGCAATGTTGTACTGCTGGCGGTGCTGCTGGCTCGACGCCTTCCAGTCCTGCGAGCCGATGAGGTTCGAGAAGAGCAGGGTGGTGTCGCCGGGGAGCTTGCCCGATTCTGAGAGGTAGGCCAATGCGTAACGCTGCTGCCCCTCGGGGATGACCAGGCGGCCGTCGATCATCTCTGCATTGAAGCCGCCGGCCTTGAGCGTATTGATCGTGTCGACATCGCTGCCCGCGCCCATCAGATCTACCATCGAGGGCTTGGCGGCGTATTGCGAGACCACGAACAGCGTCATGACGGCGATCACGACCAGCGAAGCAAGGAGCAGCTTCTGCGAAGCCGTCATCTTCCCCACCTGTTCCTGGATGTTTGCCGTGATACGGCGTAACTGGTCCATAACGCTGCGGCCTCCTGCCGGTGCTCGGCGCAATCCTTGCACCGCTCAGGCGCGAATATCGCGCCATTGACCGGCATCATCGGCCCAAGCATCCGCATGGCTTGATAACACAAGCGGACTTCTTGCGGCGGAAATTTAAGATTGGCAGGAGTTGCGCACAGGGCCGGTTCAGGCACCGGACAGCCCAGTGGAGCAAGGAAAGCCGGACCGCGGATCAGACACGCATCTGCTTGATCTCGTCGTATGCCTCCATGACCTGATTCCGCATCGCCTGGAGCATCTTGAAAGCGGTGTCCGCCTTCTCGGTGGCCGCGATCACGCCCTCGAGGTCGTTCCGCTGCCCGGTCATCAGGTCCTCGGTCGCTTTGCCGGCGTCCTGCTGGAGCGCGTTGACCTCGTTGAGGTTCTCCATGAGCACGGCCTTGAAGTCCGGGCCCTGCCCGCCGCCCTGGCCCGAGCGCAGTGGTTGGGAGGGGAGATTGCCAGCTCCGCCGGCGTTTGAGATGAGTCCGAGTGGATCGCTCATGGTGTTGGTCCCGTCGCGGTGCCTCGTGAGGGTCGCGGCAACAGTCTATCACGCCAGCAGACGCAATGCCTGGGCGATCATGTTCTTGGTGGTCTCGGCGGCCGCCACATTGGCCTCATAGGCCCTTGAGGCCTGCAAACCGTTCACCCATTCGCTCGTGGTATCGATATCAGGGACCATGAGGTACCCGTCGGCATCGGCGTGGGGATTGCCGGGCCGATATTCCTTTCGGAGCGCATGCTCCTCGATCTCAATGTCCGAAACCCGCACGCCCTGGGGATGATTCGCGTTTCCCGAAGGTGCGAGCATCGCGGCGCGGCGGAGATACGGGGCGTATTCGCCCTCGGCGTTTTCCAGGGTGTTGACATTGGCGATGTTCGAGGCGATCACCGACATGCGGGTCCGCTGGGCGACCATGCCTGAGGTTGAGATATCCAGTGTGCCGTACATCGTCTATCTCCTTATCACATCACGCGTTGCGCGATGGCTCCGCGGAGCAGGTGCTGGTTCTTCCGCATCAAATCGCTCGCTACCCGGAAGGCCGTGGCGTTCTCCACCAGGTCCTGCATGAGCCGTTCCAGGTCGCGGTGGTTGCGATCATGGAACAGGACGCCCTCGGTGGGCGTCTCGGGGCGCAGGATCATGCGGTTACCCGCCATCCGCACCTGCCCGGATCCACCGAACTCCAGTTCGCCCGACGAGCCACCGTTGCGCTCCCGACGGTCCTCGATGGCTTCCCTGAGCGAGCTCTGGAAGGCCCGCGGATCGACATCCCGGCCCTGAAAGTTGGGGGTGTCGATATTGGCGATGTTGTGGGCGATGAGCCGCTGACGCTGACCGGCAAAGAGGAACATTTTTTCCAGCGCGGGGAGTGGTCCTGATGTGGCGAGGTCGCTGATGATCACCGTGCACGCTCCGTCTCTGCTGACGGCGAGCTTGACGCAATCCGCGTACCAGCCCGCCCCGTTCCGCCCGTTTCCTCACAGATTCTGCGAAACCAGACTCTCTTCTTTCCATTTCTTGAGCTTGAGCCCCAAGGTCCGCACCCCGATTCCCAATGCCTTGGCCGTTTTCTGGCGGTGGCCGTTGAACCGCTGGAGCGTGGCCACGATGGTGTCCCGCTCGATGTCCGCCAGGGTCCGATCGCCCGGCTGGGCGAAAGTCTGGGCCGCGGGCTCCGGCTCGGACAACTCCCGGTGCTCCGCGTGGCCGTTGGACGAGTAGGCCGAGAAATGGCCCATGGGCTTGGGCTCGGTCAGACGCGAGGCCGAGCCGTTCATCCCCGCGGCCCGAAGCTGCGTGGCCTTGGGCGTGGGGCGGGAGGTCATCAGCCACGGCTCGATCAGCCCGTGGGGAATTGATGATGACTTTGGGTCGCTGAGCACCACAGCACGCTCGCAGATATTCTGCAGTTCCCGGACATTGCCCGGCCACTGGTAGCGTTCGAGCCGCTCAAGGGCCTCATCGCCGAACCGGACGGATTTGCGACCGTCGCGCTTGCAGATCTGGTCGATGAAGAACTGCGATAGTTGCGTCACATCGCCGGTCCGCTCCCGCAGGGGTGGTATCGAGATGGGCAACACATTGAGGCGATAGAACAGGTCCTGGCGGAACTCGCCCATCGCCGCGGCGTGGGGGAGGTCTCGGTTGCTTGTGGCGATGATCCGCACATCCACCCCGATGGTTGTGCTGGACCCCACCCGCTCGAATGCCCGCTCCTGAAGCACCCGCAGCAGCTTGGCCTGGATCTGCGGCGTCACCTCGCTCACCTCATCGAGCAGCAGCGTGCCCGTGTCGGCCAGCTCGAATCGGCCCTTGCGGAGCTTGTCGGCCCCGGTGAAGGAGCCCTTTTCGTGCCCGAAGAGCTCTGATTCGAGCAGGCTCTCGTTGAGGGCGGCGCAGTTGACGGCCAGGTATGGCGACTGCCCGCGCGGGCTCAGATCGTGGACCGCGTGGGCGACCACCTCTTTGCCAACGCCGCTCTCGCCGGTGATGAGCACGGTGCCGTGGCTGGAGGCCACCGCGCGTACCTGCTCGCGGACCTTGCGCATGGCCGCGGAATCGCCCACCAGACGCTCGATCCCGGTGAGCCCGCTGGCGCCCGCACCGCTCGATTCGGCGTGGTTGGCCCGGAGGATCGCGTTCTCTCTCACCAGCGAGGCGTGCTGCAGGGCCCTCTTGACGGCGATGATCAGCTCATCGCCCTCGAAGGGCTTGGTGATGAAGTCGTAGGCGCCGTTTTTCATGGCCTGCACGGCCGTCTCGATCGTGCCGTAGGCGGTCATCAGGATCACCGGCAGCTCGTCGTCGAGGGCGTT
The DNA here is from genome assembly GCA_040879395.1 of Phycisphaerales bacterium. Classification (GTDB taxonomy): domain Bacteria; phylum Planctomycetota; class Phycisphaerae; order Phycisphaerales; family UBA1924; genus UBA1924. The sequence continues at coordinate 8,312 of JBBDKK010000180.1, read as the reverse complement.
GATCTTTCCCGCCAGCTCGATCCCGGTCATGCCCGGCATGTTCAGGTCCGTGACCACGGCGTCGGGCCGGCGTGAGGCGATCTCGGCCAGGGCCGACTTGGCATCGACCGCCGTACGCACCGCGAAGCCCGCCCGGGTGAGCGTGGAGCCCACCGAGTCACGCATCATTTCCTTGTCGTCTACAACGAGCACTGTTCGTGTCATATCCGTTTACCCCATGGCGCTTTGCAGCCTGCCCCGCTGTGTATGTTGTTGATTCGTGTGTGCGTCCGCGTTTGCCCGTCCGCGGGTGACGACCACCGCCTGCGAGCGAGGGAGGATGATCTCCACGCTCGCTCCGCTCCCTGAAGTTCCGCCGCGCAGGCCACGGTTGGTTACATTGATCGTGCCCCCGTGGGCATCGACGATGCGGTGCACGATCGCCAATCCCAGCCCGGTCCCCGTGGCGCGGGTGGTGAAGAACGGATTGAACATCCGCTCGATCACCGCCGCGGGGATCCCATCGCCCTCGTCGGTGATGGTCACGGAGACCGCCTGCGTGCGCCGGCCGTCTTCTTCGAGCACAGAGGGAACGACGGAAATGGTGATTCGCTCGCCGCCGCTGGCGCGGTTGGCCTCGCCCGCGTTGCGAAGGACATTGATCAGGGCCTGCTGGATGAGCGTGGGATCGCAGTCCAGCTCGATGGTTTCGCCGATCCGCTCCACCCTGGAAGCGATCTCCGCGCAGCACATCTCAAGCGCCGCATCGATGATTCCCGCCATGTCGCACGCGTGGTGCTGGACCTTCATCTCCCTTGCGAAGATCAGCACATCGCCCACGATCTCATCGAGGCCGCGTACGGCCCGGCCGATCTTGCCCACGATCTCCTGCTGCTGGGGAAGCTGCGACAGATCCTCATGGAGCATGTTGGCGTAGAGGCGGATCGAGCCCAGCGGGTTGCGGATCTCGTGGGAGATCCCCGCGGCCATCTCGCCCAGGGCCGCCAGCCGCCTGGACCGCTGGAGGGCCTCGTTGGCATCGCGGAGTTCCGCGCTCAAACGCGAGACCTCCCCGCGGAGCTGGGCGTGCGTCTGCTCGAGCTTGGTCGTCACCTCGGTGAATGCGGTCATCAACTCGGCCAGGTCCGTGGGCGAAAGGGTGCCCGGGCCAGTCCCGGAACCGGGGCTGGGGAGCGGCGGAACGGACGGCCCGTCGATTGTCTGCGGCTGCATCTGGGTCATGCTCGATTACCCCCTGCGGTCCTGCATGATCGGATCGGGCGTCTGGGATCGGGTGGAATAGGCCTTGAGGGCGCTGCGGCCGGTGCCCATGCCCGCGAGCTGCGAAGCGAGGCGGTCGCGGGTGTTCTCCATCAGTTCCTGATCGTGCGCATCCTGCTCCCGCAGACGCTTCATCGTGTGCTCGATGCCCGAGATGCGTGCCAAGGCGTCCTCCCGCTGAGCCTTTGTGAGCTGATCGGCGGTCTCGGGGGCCTCGATGACGGCCCCGATCTCCTCGCCAACACGAACGAGCTGGCGGATCAATGGCTCGCGTTGGGCCACGATCTCAACGATCCTGGGCACCTCGCCTGCGGCGATCGCGGCCCGCTGCTCGTCTGCGATGATGCTGAGCTGGTCCAGCAGCGACCGGGCATCCTCGATGAGGTCGTCGATCCGTGCGGCCAGCGGCTGGTCATGATGTGCTGTGTTCGAGGCGGCCATCCGTGACCCTCTCTCAAAGTGAAAAGCCGGTGCCGGGCCGGGAATCCGTTCCCGGGGCATCGGCTCTGACGGTTATCGGCCTTTGGCGCGATCTTCTCCACTTTGTGCGCAAAAAACGCACTCAGGAGGCGGCGTCGACCAGCAGGACCGCCGTGGAGTTCAGCCAACGCTCCCAATCCTCGCGGTCCATCGGGAGACTGGGATCGTCCCAGACATCGTCCGGGATCATGGCGTAGAAGCGCTTGGCCCGCTCGTTGGCCGTGCGGGCACGCCCGAGCTGATCGGTGGCGATGTAGGCGTTGACGATCTGCACCATCGCCACCAGCGAAGCCGGGTCATCGACATACCGATCCCGGGCGCGGTCGTAGTACCCGATCGCCTCGTTGTACTCGCCCAGGTCGTAGGCGCAGTCACCGAGATAGAAGTGCGCGTTCCGCAACGCGATCGACTCGTAATGGCCCAGGCCGGATTCGGGGAGCGCGTCGAGATCACGGATCGTCTGTTCGTACTGGTTGATCGCCCGCCTGCGGTGGGAGTCCATATCCGCCAAGCGGCGGTTTCGCTCCGCGGCGGGCATGGCTTCCTGCAGCGAACGCTCGATGATGTCCGCCAGCCGCCGGTGGGCGTCTGCGAGCTTGAAGATCACCGCCCCGGCTTCGGGGTCATTGGGATATCGCTCGAGGAACTCGTCGTACCGCTCGATGGCCCGCTCGGGCCGGTCGGTGCGGTCATAGAGCCCCCCCAGCTCCAGTAGGGCATCGCGGAAGAAGTCGGTCTGAGTCGATCCCATCGAGCCGTGGAGTGCTTTGACCAGCAGCTTCTCGGCCTCGGCGTCGTTGGCCGTGTCCTCGTCATAGAGATAGGCCTGGGCCAGCGGCACATGGCTGGCATCGGCGAACGGGCCGATATCCGCCCCGGCGACGCCCTGGCGGGCCTCGATCAGCCCCTGATACACATCCGCCGCGGCCTTGAAGTCTCCAAGCGAGCGGAGGGCCTCGGCCAGCCGGAAGAGGGCCTCGGCGTGGCGGGGGTCCGACGGCATGGACTCGGCGTAGGTCTTGAACGCCCGGATGGCCTCGGGCTGGTCGCCCGCCCGGTCGAAGAGGTTGGCCGAACGCCAGAGCGAGTCGGCGAACCTTGGAAGGTTGTTGACCACATGCCGCTCGGCGTGCATGCCGAAGTTCGTCGCCGCCGCCATCAGGTGCCGCTGCACCTCGGCGCGGGCCGACGCATCGAGCCCCATGAGCGTGCGGACCTCGTCGATGGGCATGCCCAGCAGTTGCTCGGCCGCCGCCTGGTGCGCGAAGGCGGATGCCGCGTAGACCTCGGTGGGGACCTCCCGGCCCCGGTAGAGCGCATCGGCCAGCGAGGCGTAGCGGATCGATTCGTAGGGGGCTCCCGCCGAAAGCGAGTCGCTGGCGCGGGCCAGCAGCGAATCGAGAATCTGTTTGCGTGAGGGATAGGACTCGATCCCGAAACCGTCGTATTGCTCGACCAGAGCGCCGAATGCCTCCAGCGACAGCTCGCCCTGCCCCAGCGCGGCCTCGGTCTCGCCCAGCCCCAGCAGCGCCAGCGGATAGGCCGATGAACTCGGGTGGCTGATGACGATTTCGCTGTAATGGTCCCGCGCCACATCCGTGTTGCCCTGGTTGTCCTCCACCATGGCCTTCATCAGCAGGATCTCCGGGTAGTGCGCATCCCCTCGGGCCGAGAGCTGCCCGGCGTGATCGATCTGCAGACGGGCCTGCTCGACCGCGTTCATCTGCAGATACGCCTTGGAGAGCACTAGGTGCAGGCGTGAGCGACCATTGCCGCTGGCTTCGTCGAGCCGCGGGATCGCGCGAAGAATCCGGGTCACCGTCTCATCGGCGTTTCCCTGGGCAAGGCGGACATTGCCCTGCGTCTCCAGGGCCCAGACCCGCTCTTCCACGGGCAGGGCCGGGTCGACAAGCATCTCGGCCAGCAGTTGCATCGCTTTTTCGGTCTCGGGCACCGTTCGGTCCAGGAGTGATTCCACCGCCCGCTTCTGCACCTCGTCGCGAAGGTAGCGGCGCGACTCGGGGATTTCTCGGGCCCGCTGCATCGCCAGGTCCACCTCATCGCGTGATAAATAGGTATCGGCCAGCGATGCCAGGTCCCGCGGCTCGAGCACGCCGCCCAGCCGCTCGGCCTCGAGGTACTCGCGGACCACGGAGACATGGTTGCGATCATCATCGAGCCGCAGTTTCTGCTGGCCGCGGTAGATCGAGCGGGCCTTTGCGAGGTGATAGGCCACCTTGTTCTCGCGGGGCGTTTCTTCCTTGCCCATCCACGGGTAGACCCGGGTGTTGAGCAGGTCGATCGCCTCTTCATAGTCCTCGCGCTCGATCAGCAGGTTCGCCTTGGAGATCATCGGCGTGGTGTCCGGGTCCGGCGAGGTGGAAACCGAGTACGCCACGCCCAGCATGAGCATCCCACCGGCCACAAGCAGCGTGGGGACCTGCCAGGCGTCCCGCCACCCGCTCTTGAGGGCGTCAAGGGGCGCATGGCGGGCCTGCTCGGCCGCGGCCTCTGCCTCGGCCCGGGCGCGGGCGGCCTCTTCGATGTCCGTCCCCCCGCCCACGGCGTTCTCGGGGAGTTCCTCCTGGCCCATGATGTCCTGATCGTCTGCCACGCGTTGCGCCTTTCGCCGATCCCGCCAAGCCCACCGAGCCCGGGGCGCACGCACACACGGGGCGCGATGCACCTGACCGATAACTTCCATCGGACGGAAACCGGTCCCGGCTTGACCCCGGGGGTCCTGCGGGCGCATTAAGGATGGATCAGCGAGGGTCATCGCCCGACTCACCGGGCTCTCCGGTGCCCGGCAGCGTGCGGATCGGTCTGGCCACCACGGTCCTGCTGGCGCGGTCGCCCCGGTGGAGCATCTCGGGGTCGACCAGGGCCAGGGCGGCGACCGGGGGCAGAATCCATTTGACGACATTGCGGACCGCCGCCGCCCAGAGGGGGGGACGCTGCATCGGACCCGGCTGGGCCCGCACCACCCGCAGCCCCAGGATCAGCTTGCCGGGCGTCGCCCCCAGAAATCGCTCAAAGACGGTCATGATCACCAGCCCGCTGACCATCGTCACCGGGATCACCACCCAGGCGTTATCCGAACGCAGGATGACCTCCAGCGTCAGGATCTCCTGGGCACTGACGCCGAAGAGTTCGCCCATCAGCAGCACGACCAGGCCGACATCGATCAGCGTCGCAATCAGCCGCCGCCCGGGCTCGCTGAGCGCATAGCCCTCGGGTATCCGCATCGCGTCGGGGCCGTCGGGCATGATGACCACCACCAGCACCCCCATCATCACCAGGATCATCATCCCCACCAGGAACCGGAACTCGTTGACACTCACGGGCATCTGGGCCACCGGCGGGCCTTCATAGACCACCGATCCGTCGGCCAGATCGATCTCCCAGAGCTTGACCGTCGGGGGCGTCGGTTCCTGTGAATCGGCGTTGGGCTCGCCACGCATGGCCAGCAGGGCGTTGGTCGAATCGAGCACTGTGTACTGGGCGTCCGAGGGCAGATCCAGATCCGCGGCGAGGGTGAACAGCCCGGACCGCATCCAGGACCGGACCGTCGCCATGTCCTGCGGGCCCCATTGGAGCACGGTGATGCCACGGTGACCGGGCAGGAGCACGAACCGGCCCTGTGGGCGGGGGAGCGGTTCCCAGCCGCGGGCCACCCACGAACCGATTTCAACATCACGCACCAGCGCTACCAGCGGGTCCGAATCGCGGTCGAGCAGGACCAGTTCCTCCCCGATCGCGCTCATCATCCATGAGGGGTCTGACTCCGAATCCCCCGCGGGCAGATCCACTGTCTTCCAGCCGGTTTCGGTCAGCCGCCGGAGCACGGGTCCGTCTTCTTCGTCGATCAGCGTCCAGAGCGTGTCCTGGGTGGCGGTGAATCCCAGCAGTGTGCCGTGGGTTTCGATGGCGTGTTCCGTGTTGAGCCGGTCGGGGGGGAGGAAGTTCCACATGCTGCCCACGGGGCTGGGCACCGCCCGGCCGGAATACACACGCATGATCTGGCGCGTGTTGGTGAATGCCTTGGGGAAGATCATGTACACGCGGTCTTCGATCGCCGCCAGCCCGAGCGGGAACTTGAGCCCCAATGGCCGCATCGCCTGCAACTGGCCCGGTTCGCCGGGCTGGATGATGATCTCGCCGCTGCTGTCGCCATCGCGGGGGGGGATGTGGGCCAGGATGATCTCGTCGGCCGAGTTGCGGTAGACCGACCACGCGTGGGATTGGTGCCCGTCCACACCGGAAGCCAGCAGGACCTGCTGGAGGGGCGGCTGCTCGGCTTGGGCTTGCTCCTGGGCCATCGCCGCAGACATGCCCAGACACAGGAGCACCGCAAGCAGCCAGCATGGGACCAGCAGGCGGGACATCAGGAGCCCGCTCCCGCTTCCGTTTCATCTTCCGTCCGCTCGAAGGCCTCGTCAAGATTGATCGTCTCGTCAATGCGGTAGGCCCGGATCAGGCGTTGGGGATGGAAGACCATCGGGCGGATTTCCCGGCTCTGTGGCTCAGAAAGCTCGATTCGCACGAAGCCGTCGCTCCCCTCTTCCGTAATCTCGATCTTGCCGGGCACCCAGACCGGCAACGCACCGGGCACCGCCGCCTCCTTATACCGGGTCAGTTCGGCCGTGGCGATCAGCACGCCCCCGCGGTCGAAGGCCTGGGACCGTACGACCAGCCCCGTCCGCGGATCGATCCAGAGCGTGAAACTCCCCCACCGCGAGGGGACGCTGATCCCCACCGAGCGGCCATCGTCTGCCCAGCGGGTGCCGCCGGCGCGGGCCATGTCGATCGGGGCGATTCCTGAGAGGGCGATCAGTTCCGCCGGGTGCACGGGCAGGCCCAACGCGGCGGCCTTGTCCGGGGTCACCTGCGCGAGGTCGCCGATCAGCAGGACCTTGCGGTCTGCGTTGGACAGGTCGAAGGACCAGTAATGGTCCGTATTGGCCCCGAAGGCGAAGTAGGTCTCGCCGAGCTTGCCGATGGTCAGCGAAACCATATCCGGCTTGAGGATCTGCAGGTGCCCCTCGCCCTGCTCTTCGAACCGCTCGCCATCGTCATAGACGCCGCTAGCTCGCACGCTCACCCGCGCCCACAGGGTCTCCAGCGGGGCCACCCGCTGGTTGTGGGCCTGGGCCAGTTCGCCCGTCGAAGGCGGCGGGCCGAGCTTCTCGGGATCCACCCGGCCTTGTGTGGAACAACCCGACGCCATGGCGAACAGCATGGCCGCCAGCGCCGGCACGATGAGCAGCACGCCGCGACGCATCAGGCCGCCCCGTCTTCATCGAGATTCATGATCTGGCCCAGTTCCTCGGTGGCATCGGCGATTGTCTGGTCATCGAGCCCGGGGTCCACCACCTCAAAGAGTTCGCCCCCGCCGCCCTTGATCCGCTGGCGAACGATCAGCACGCCCGGTTCGTTCCCGGTCCGCGGCCTTGACTGCTCGAAGAGCAGGATCTTCTTGCGCATCAGGATCAGCGTCAGCAGGTAGCGGAACGCGAGCTGCTTGTGCTCGGTGGCCTCGCCGAGCTGCTCGAACAGGTCGAACATCTCATCGGGGGATACCAGTTGCCTGGGCTGCTCATCGGATTCGGGGAGGGTGCGCTTCCAGAAGCCGAAGAGCGTGGTCTCCGGGGGGAGATTCGGCCCCTTGGCCCACGCGTCGAGGGTGTAGGAGATCCGCACAAGGGCCTCCTCTTCGGGGGTCTCGATCAGCGCGGCGATATGTTCCTCGCCGATCTCGATGGCGCGCCCGGTCTGGGCGCACACATCGTGCGTGCGGATGATGTCATAGGGTGCCGAGGTCGATGCCATGTATGGAGTGTATCCACGGCGGCCCGCCACGGTCGCGGGTACCCGAGTCCCGACGCGGGATCATCAGCACGACACATCGAAGAATCGCTGGTTGCTCCCGCCCTGGCCCACGCGGAAGGTGATCGACTTGCCGCACTTGGGGCAGCGGGCCATGTAGCGTGAGGCGTCGGCCGAGCGGTAGACCCGCTGGTAGGCCCCGGCGCACACGAAGCGGATCCCCAGCCACGGGCGGACGCTGGGGTGCTCGCTGATGGGCTCTGCGGGCCGCTTGGATGGGGTGGCGGAAAGACTCATGCGTTCTATAGAAGGATGCGGGGCGGTCGACGGATGGGGCCAGCGGGTTATCGGCCAGAAACGGGGCCATGCTCGATCGGGTCAATCGGTGCCCGTGGGAATAGTATTGACTAACCGGGTGTTTTCCAGTCGCCGAGCGCATCGGGCCGAGTTTACGACCGGTACAATCACGCCCCGTTCAGATTCCTAAGTGGTACACGATACATTCCTTATGGCCGGATCACTCTCAATTCTCCCAGACCCCCCCACGCCCCCCACCCCGATCGGGCTGATCGCCGGCGGGGGCGACCTGCCGATCTTTGTCGCCAAGGGGCTCAAGGAGATGGGCCACGAGGTCCACGGCCTGGGGCTCCACGCCCAGTACGACCCCCAGCTCCCGGCCATGTGCACCAGTTACAGGGATGTCGGGCTGCTGCGGATGCGGTCGTGGGGCAAACGCCAGAACAGAA
>JBBDKK010000179.1:0-3007 GCA_040879395.1 Phycisphaerales bacterium | reverse complement strand
CGCCCCCGCGCCGTTGATGACCACGCGCAGGTCGGGCATCTCCTTGCCCACCACCCGCGCCGCGTTGATCAGCGCGGCCAGAAGCACGATCGCCGTGCCGTGCTGGTCATCGTGCATGACCGGGATGCCGATATTCTGGAGCGCATCCTCCACGGCGAAGCACCGGGGGGCCGCGATGTCCTCAAGGTTGATCCCGCCGTAGGACGGGGCGATCGCCCGGGCGATGGCGATCAGTTGCTCCGTTCCCTCATCGCCGTCGGGGACATTTACGCACAGCGGCACAGCATCCACATCGGCGAACGCTTTGAACAGGCAGGCCTTGCCCTCCATCACCGGCATCGCCGCCGCGGGGCCGATGTCTCCAAGGCCCAATACCGAGGTGCCATCGGTCAGCACGCACACCGTGTTGCCCCGCATCGTCAACTCGTAGCTCTCCCCCTCGTCGGCGGCGATCAACTCGCACGGACGCGCCACCCCCGGCGTGTACGCAAGCGAAAGGTCTTCCCGCGTTTTCAGCGGCACCTTGCAGGCAACCGCCAGCTTACCCCGCGCGTCGCGGTGGAGTTTTTCCGAGCGTTCGAACGCGTCCGACATGGCAATGTCTCCATGACCACGAAATCCGTGGCCGGCGTACTCTATTCGCGATCAGACATCAAGATCCGCCACCACCATCGCGTGGTCGGAGACCTCAAGCCCGCTGGTGCGGTCGATATGGCAGTCGGTGAGCTTGTTGTGGGCGGCCTTGTTCAGGAGCAGATAGTCGATCCGCCAGCCGCGGTCCTTGGCCCGGGCCTGGCCGCGGTTGGACCACCACGAATACGGCCCGTCCACATCGCCGTATTTCTCCCGGACGATGTCCCGCCAACCCATGTCCAGCAGGTCGCCCATCCATTGGCGCTCGTGGGGCAGGAACCCCGAGTTCTTCTCGTTGCTCTTGGCATAGAACAGGTCCCGGGCGGTGTGCGCGATGTTGAAATCGCCCCCCATCACCGTCGGGATCCGCGAACGCAGCAGGGGCCTGGCCCAGTCGTGGAAAAATCCCAGCCAGCGGTCCTTTTCCTCCTGCCGCTGATCGCCCGACGAGCCCGAGGGCATGTACACGCTCACCACTCGCACGCCGTTGACCCGCGCCACGACCACGCGTCCCTCCGGATCGTCCTCGCCGGCCCCGCGCCCCTCGTCTTTGAGCGGGTGCCCGCACGACCACACCGCCGTGCCCGCGTAGCCCAGCTTCTGGGCCGGGTGCCAGATTGTGTGCCAGCCCTCCGGGCATCGGCAGTGCTCGGGTAACTGCTCGGGCAGGGCCCGAACCTCCTGCAACAGCACAACATCCGGCCCGACGCGCTCGATGTGCTTCTGGTAGCCCTTTCGCAGCGCGGCCCGCATCCCGTTCACATTCCATGTCGCGATTCTCATCAGCACATCCTAGCCCCCCGCCCCCTATCGTCTGCACATGAGCACACCCAGCAGCCAGAACACGGGCCCGCACGCGACCGTCCTCGCCGGTATCCCCCAGACCAACCTCGCGCTCTACCACAAGATCCGCTTCAGCGTCGGCGATCCATGCGCTTACATCGAACTCGATGACGGCATGCGCGTGTTGATTATCCGCGATATCGAGATGGAGCGTGCCCGCGAGCACGCCCGGGCCGACAAAGTCTACTGCCCGGCCGACTTCGAGCCCGAGGAGGGGCTCGACGGCGATCGTGAGACCGCCACCGCCCAGGCCCTGGCCGAGTGCCTGCTCCGCGGGGGCATCGAGAGCGTCACCGCCGATCGATCCCTGCCGCTGATCTACGCCTACATGATCCAGAGCGCGGGCATCGAACTCGAGTGCGATATCGATCTCGGCGTTGCAGAACGGCGCAGCAAGGACGAGCAGGAACTGGCCCACCTCCGCGACGCCCAGGCGGCGACCGAGGCGGTGATGAAGATCATCTGCGAGACCATCTTCAGCGCAAAGCCCGACAAAGCGGGTACGCTGACCTTCGAGGGCGAAGAACTCACCTCCGAGCGGGTGCTCTCAATGATCGACATCGCCTTCCTCCAGCGCGGGGCGACGACCCCCCACGGCTCGATCGTCGCCTGCGGCCCCATCGGGGCCGACTGCCATCACCGCGGGGCCGGGCCGCTGAAAACCGGCCAGCCCATCATCATCGACATCTTCCCCCACATCCGCGCCACCGGCTACAACGGCGACTGCACCCGCACCATCGTCCACGGCGACATCCCCGACGAGGTCGCCCGGATGCACAAGGCCGTCAGTGAGGCCAAGGACGCCGCCGAGCGGGCGACCCGTGTCGGCGCCACTGGCGAGGATGTCCACACCGCCGCCACCGGCGTCATCAAGGCCCACGGCTACAGCGTCGGCCTCCCACCCGAGGGGGCGGACGATTCGTTCACCTCGATGGTCCACGGCACCGGCCACGGGATCGGCCTCGAGGTCCACGAGCCGCCGCTGCTGGACCTCAAAGGCCCCGAGCTGGTGGTTGGCGATGTCCTGACCATCGAACCGGGCCTCTACTGCAAGGCCATCGGTGGCATCCGCATCGAGGATATGGTCGCCGTCACCAAGGACGGGTGCGAGAACTTTAACACCCTGCCCACCGGGCTCCACTGGTGAGATAGAGCCATCCGTGCCCGTGAAGAAGCGGGTTTACTTAGCCTTGCCCTGATTCTCAACCGCCGCCATCGCCATCTCCACCGCCTCCGAGTCTCCGAGGTATCGCTTGGAGATCGGCTTGAGATCGGCGTCCAGCTCGTACACAAGCGGCATCCCCGTGGGGATATTCAGGCCCGGGATGTCCTCATCGCTGATATTGTCCAGGTGCTTGACCAGCGCCCGCAGCGAGTTGCCGTGGGCCGCGACCACCACCCGCTTGCCTTCGAGGATCTTGGGGGCGATCTCTTCTTCCCAGTACGGGACAAACCGCTCGACGGTGTCCTTGAGGCATTCGGTCGCGGGTAACTGCTCGGGGGGCAGGTCCGCGTAGCGCCGGTCGTGACC
>JBBDKK010000178.1:0-3053 GCA_040879395.1 Phycisphaerales bacterium | reverse complement strand
AGGAACTGGGGAGTCTGTTCTCGATCGATGTGGGATCGGTGCCGGACCCTGAGGAGGTTCTGGCCAAGGCGGACCGGCAACTGATCGAGCTTTCCAAGAATCAGAAGATTGATGGGTTTGCGGCCAAGCAGTTCTCGGAGCTGCTGGCGGACGACGACGGGACGGACCCGTTCACGGGGATTTTGGCGCGGGACGGGTTCAATGTCGCGGTGCGGCATGCTTTCGGGCCGGCGCATTCGGGGGAGTATCCGCTGAGCGTGGCGCAGGTCGTGATCCACGGTTATGACGAGCTGGGGTCATCGGTTGGGGAGACGGCGCAGGACGAGGTGATCATCGGGACCTCGGTGCTGCTTCGACGGCACTTTGAGCACCTTGGGGGGGTGGTCTGCCGGCTGGCGGATTCGATCTTCGCGGTGGTGATGCCGGGCGTGGAGCGTTCGGTGGCGGCCAAGGAGGCGAGCCAATGCTGCATGGACTTTTCACGCCGCGCTCCGGGGTGGATCTCGGAAGAGGGCGACGGGGGCGGGTCGGTGCGGCTGTCGGTGGGGATCGCGGCGCTTGATGATTCGACGCGTGCGATGATGAGCGGCCCTGAGACGCTTGTGAAGGCGGCGAGCCAGGCGGTGCTGGCGGCGCGTGCGGGCGAGGGTTCGGCGGTGCGTTCGTTCGTGCCCCGCAAGAACGCGGCCTGAGCGGGCGGCATCCTTTGAATATGTATATATAGGTATCAGTCGCGGGCGGTTCCCGGGACGAGTCGGCCGAGGGTGCAGCGGTCGATGGGGTATTGGTCGCAGACGGCGCGGAGGTCGTCGATGGTGATCGACTCGATCTTTTCGAGTTCTTCCTCCAGGGGCATGTATTGGCCGGTCATGGTCCAGAGGCGACCTAGGCGCTGCATGCGGTCGCCGGGGCGCTCGGAGCCGACCATGGCACCGGTGGCCATCTTTGAGCGGAGGCAGACGAGGTCGTCGTGGGTGATGGAGTCGCGCAGGCCGCGGATCTGCTCGCTCATGACGGTCCAGATTTCATCGAGCTTTTCGGGGTCGCCCGAGGCGTAGACAAAGTAGTCTCCGGTGCCGTCGAGCCCGTCGTAGCCGGCCTGGGCCTCCTCGGCGATGCCGGTTTCGATGAGGGCCCAGTGGAGCTTGGAGTTGTCGGCCCCGCCGAGCATGTGGGCCAGGAGGGCGGCGGTGTAGCGCTGGTCGTCGTTGGCGGCGGGGGCGGGGGCGATGCCGATGAGGTAGCCGCGATTGACGCGGGAATCGGTGATGGTGAACTCGCTGCGGGCGACCTGGGGGATGGCGGTGTCGCGGGAGCCGACGCTGTGCTGCCAGCCGGCGCAGAGGGTGCGGATCTGCTCGACGGAGCGGTCGAAGTCGAGGTTCCCGGCAAGTGCGACGGTGGTTTTGTCGGCGGCGTAGCGCTCGTTGAAGTACCGGGCCATGGCATCGCGGGAGAGCTCGGCGATGGATTCGTTGGTGCCCAAGACGCGGTGGGCCAAGCCGTGGTCGGCGTAGTGGCGGGCGATGGTTTCCTCGTAGAGGACCCAGAAGGGGTTGTCGCGGTACATGGCGATCTCTTCGAGGATGACATTCTTCTCGGTGTCGAAGTCCTCCTGGCGAAGGGCCGGGCGCATCATGCGTGAGAGCAGGTCGGTGGCGGGATTGATGTTCTCGGGGATCACGCTGGCGTAGAAGCAGGTGAGTTCGCGGGAGGTGTAGGCGTTGTTGCTCGCGCCCAGGTCGTCGAATCCCTGGTTGATTGCTTCGGCGGTGAGGTCGTCGGTTCCTTTGAACATCATGTGTTCGAGGAAGTGGGAGACGCCCATGATCTTGGTTGCTTCGTCGCGGGCTCCGGCCTTGACGAAGAAGCCGGCGGCCGCGGAGTGGGCCTGGGGGTCGGTTTCGGCGATGATGGTCATGCCGTTTTCGAGGGTTGCCTGCTGGAACTTGATGCTCATGGCCGGATGGTAGGGGTGCCGTTATGGTTCTGCCGGGTCAAGCGCATCGCAGATCGCTCGGGCGGTGGCGCGTGGGTCGGTGCTGGAGCAGACGGCCGATGAGACAGCGACGCCGGGGCAGCCGATGGATGCGAGTTGGTCGATGTTGTGCTGGTTGATGCCGGAGATGGCGAGGACGGGGACGGGGCTGGTTGTCGGGTTTGCCAGGTAGGCCTTGAGGAGGGCGGGGCCGGCGGCATCGAGCTGGGATTCGGGCTTGGGCTTGGTGGTGGATGGGAACATGGGGCCTACGCCGCAGGTGTCCGCGCCTTGGCGGACGGCCTCGATGGCGTAGTCAATGGTGGGGCAGGTGCGGCCGATCCAGAAGCGGGGGCCGAGGATGGCGCGGGCCGCGTCGATCGGGAGGTCCTGACGGCCGAGGTGTACGCCGTCGGCCTCTGCGAGGCGTGCGATGTGGGCGCGGTCGTTGATCATGGTGTGGAGGCCGAGATCGCGGGCGCAGGCGGTGAGCTGGGCGGCGTGGGTGAGGAAGGGCCCGTCGGGCATGTCCTTTTCGCGGATCTGGATGCAGTCGGCCCCGCCATCGGCGGCCTTGATGATCTCGGTGGGGGCGTAATGGGTGCAGAGGGCGCGGGTGATGAGCACGCACAGCCGCCACTGAGGGCATGGGGGGCGCAGGGCGATGATGATCTGTTGCTCGAGCGTGTAGAGGCCGTAGCGGATGGATTCGAAGGCGTGGGCGGGGCGGTTGATGGCCTTGGCGCATTCCTCGATGACACGGAGGGCCTCGGTGGCGCGTTTGGCGGCGGCGGCGGCGAGGTCGCGGGCTCCGTCGGCGCGGTCGGCCTCGGAGGGGGTGCTGATGGTTGTTCCAACATCGTGGCCGGTGTCGCGGGCGGCGATCAGTGCGTCTTGGGGGAGCCCGAGCTGTTCGGCGGCGGCACGGAGGCGGTGGCGGGTGGTCTTGCACGATTCGCTGAGGCGGGGGTCGTCGAGCGCGAAGCGGGCGCAGTCCTCGAGGACCCGGATCCCCTCGCTTGCGCGATTGAGGTTCGCATCGATCATGCGGAGGATGTCGGTGCGTTGGTGGTGC
>JBBDKK010000177.1:0-3073 GCA_040879395.1 Phycisphaerales bacterium | reverse complement strand
CGTCGTACCCTTCTCTCCCAACCAGTCCGAATCCGCCATGTTCAACCGCCCCCCCGGCTCCACCCCCATGGACGCCATGTGGGACCGGCTCGAGCAATGGCAACGCCTCGGCGACGGGCAGAGCGCCCGCTACACAGATGAGCAGCTCGCAGAGATCCCCGTCACAGATGAAGCCTTCGAAGAACTCGACGCGATCTCCGGATCCATCGAGCCCCTTGTCTCCGAGCCCATCGATGACTTCCTCGGCGCGTTACAGCAACGATTCGACGCCGGCGATATCGCCAACATGCTCGCTCTGCGCGAGGCGATCACCGAGCACCCAGCCCCGCTGCATGTCATCGGCACCGACACCCTCGGTCAGGATGTGCTCTCCCAGATGTTCCACGCCTGCCGCCTGGCCATCTCAATCGGCTTCGTCTCCACCGGCATCGCCGTGGTCCTCGGCGTCACCATCGGCTCGCTGATGGGCTATTTCGGCGGCTGGGTGGACCTGCTGCTCTACCGCGTCGTCGAGATCTTCATGGCCATCCCCGTGCTCTTCCTGCTGATCGTCGCCGCCGGGCTCCTGCCACGCAACACCTATGTCATGATGGCCATCATCGGCTGCTTCACTTGGACAGGGGCCGCGCGTTTCATCCGCGCAGAGTTCATGAAGCTCCGCGAAACCGATTATGTCCAGGCCGCCCAGGCCATGGGCCTGCCGCTGTGGTCGATCCTCTTCAAGCACATGCTCCCCAACGGCGTCACGCCCGTCCTCGTCGAGTCCTCCTTCCTCATCGCCGCCGCGATCCTCATCGAGGCGATCCTCAGCTTCCTCGGGCTGGGACCGTCGGGCCAGGCGAGCTGGGGCAACCTGCTGAGAAACGCCTCGGGCGAAACCGGCGACTTCATCTGGTGGCTGGCCATCTTCCCCGGCGGTGCGATCTTCCTGACCACGCTCGCGTACAACCTCATCGGCGAGGCCCTGCGCGACGCGATCGATCCAAAACTCAAGAAAGCACGCGTCTGATCGCGAATAATCACGGTAACCGCGAAGACGCGAGGAGTTATGATGAGCGAAGCCACGATCGATCAACCAGCCGAGAAGAGCAGCCAGGGCGTGGTGGCCGAGCAGCCGCTCATGCAGGTCCAGGACCTTGCCGTATCCTTCGATAACGGCTCGGGACCCCGGATCCAGGCCGTCGACGGCGTCCGCATGACCGTCTACCCCCGCCAGACGCTCGCGGTCGTGGGCGAGTCCGGCTGCGGCAAATCCGTGACATCCATGAGTTCCATGCAGCTCATCCCCCGCCCGCCCGGCCGCTTCGACCGCGGCAAGATCCTCTACCGCCTCTCCAGCGGCAAGGTCGTGGACCTGCTCTCGATCAGCGAAGCCGAGATGCGCAAGATCCGAGGCAACGAAATCGCCATGATCTTCCAGGAGCCGATGACATCGCTCAACCCCGTCTATACGGTGGGCGACCAGATCATCGAGGCCATCCTCCTGCACCAGGATGTCACCTCCCGCGAGGCGATGCAGATCGCCATCAACGCCATGGAAGCCGTGGGCATCCCCGACCCACAGGGCCGCATCAAGGCCTACCCGCACCAGTTCTCCGGCGGCATGCGTCAGCGTGTGATGATCGCCATGGCCCTGGCCTGCCAGCCGCGCCTGCTGCTGGCCGACGAGCCAACAACAGCACTCGATGTCACCATCCAGGCCCAGATCCTCGAGCTGCTCAAGGATCTCAAGGAAGAGCGGCAGATGGGCGTCGTCCTCATCACCCACGACCTGGGCGTCGTCGCCGAAAACGCCGATGTCGTCTGCGTGATGTATGCCGGCCGCGTCGTCGAGTTCGCCACTGTCTACGACCTCTACGCCAACCCCATGCACCCCTACACCCCCGGGCTGCTGGCCAGCATCCCCGTCGTCCACAACAAACTCGACCGGCTCACAACCATCACCGAGATCGTCAACGACGATGAAGAGTTCCGCCAGCTCCCCGGCGCCGACCAGGGCATCACGCCCTGGTGGCCGTGGCGCGAGGCCCCGGCCGACCTCCGCAAGCGTGACGAGCCCGCCGGTGACTATGTGCTCCGCAAGGTCGCCAAGGACCACTGGGTCGGGGTGTGGCGCACGGAAGCCGTCAAAGACGACAATTCCTCCCCCCCGGACCTGACCTTCCGGGTGGTGGACCACAAGAAACAGTGATCACCGTTTCTCCCGCCCCTTTCTCGCCGGCACCCCGGCTCCCCAAGCAAGCGAGGCAACGATGCGCGTGCTGATCCTGGCCGATGCCCAGTTCGCCGCCCACGAGCGGGCACTGATCGAGCGGATCATGCTCGGGCTGGCGATCGAGGGAGTCGATGCCCAGCTCGTGCTCCCAAAGGACCGCCGGCTGCAGAACTACGGCTACGAACTCATCAGCGAGCCCATCCTCTACGCCGACCGGGGCCTGGCCCTCACCCAACGCATCCGCGCCAACCAGATCGCCCGCCAGGTCACCGGCGGTGCGGAAAACCTGACCGGCGTCATCGACATCGTCCATGTCTTCGGCGGCGGGGCGTGGTCCATGGGGCGCGAGCTGGCACGGATCCTGGGCGCGGGCGTGGTCTTCGAGATCTGGCGTTCCGGCCTGATCGAGTCCGCCAAGGGGTTGCACCTCGGCGAGGACGAGCGGGCGTTGTTCATGGCCCCCGAAAAACCCTTCGAGGCGGGCCTGATCCAGGCCGGCCTCGCATCGCGCGTGCACATCGCACCCTGGGGAGCACAGGTCCCCGCCGAGCCCTCGCAGATCTTCCGCACCGGCAAGCACCACTCCATCGTGATCATGAGTTCCGGCCGCCAGAAGGACCACTGCTTCGCCGCCTTCGAGGGCATCGCCGAGGCCATCGGACCCCGTGAAGATGTGATGGTCTTCGCCAACCTGGAACTGGTCCAGCGCACCGACCTGTGGAAGAGGATGAAGGATCGCAAGCTCGACGGGCGTTTCACGATCATCGACAAATCCGAGGACCGGCGCGACCTGTTGCTCCGCTGCGACCTTCTGGTCTATCCAGACACCCTCCACGAGGAACGCACCCTGCTGCTCGA
>JBBDKK010000176.1:2684-3079 GCA_040879395.1 Phycisphaerales bacterium | reverse complement strand
GGGTGTAGCGCAGCTTGGTAGCGCGTCTCGTTCGGGACGAGAAGGTCGGAGGTTCAAATCCTCTCACCCCGATTCTGATGAAAACTCCTGAGAAATCAGGAGTTTTTTCGTGTAAACCAATCTCCTCGAACCCGCAAATAATCGGGATATGGCAACGCCGTTCACCCGCAGCCAACTTCTTTTTAAAACGCCTCAACAACTCACCCGCCTTCTCCCTCTACTGTCCCATTGACCCTTCCAACCACCTCCACCGATCTGTTCAACCATGACACCAAACCCGGCGTCAGACCCGTCTCGATCACCGCCCCTCGCCCGGGCACTCGCCGGCCGCGGAAGCAAACCGTTCTTCTACGGCTGGGGCATGCTCGCCGTCACAACCCTCACCACCATGGCCA
>JBBDKK010000176.1:0-2674 GCA_040879395.1 Phycisphaerales bacterium | reverse complement strand
CCCCCGCCACGGCACCCGCGCCGTCATGACCGTCGTGGCCCTCCTCTTCGGGCTCGCCTGCGCCTTCATCGGCGTCAGCACCGCGCTCGTCAAGCAGTTCGATACCGGCCAGCAAACCTACACGCTGCTCAGTCTCGCCGTTCTCACCTTCTCCTTCTTCTTCCTCCGCTTTCTCGGACAGGGAGCCCTGGGCCTCACCTCCTCCCACGCTCTGGCCATGTGGTTCGAGCGACGCCTCGGATTCGTCGAATCCATCCGCCACCTCGGCATGCCCCTGGCCGTCGCCGTGCTCCCGGGCGCGATCCTCCTGCTCATCGACACCACCGGCTGGCGAGCCGCCTACGCCATCCTGGGTGTCTGCGTCTGGGCCATCGTTCTCCCCCTTCTCTGGATCGCCTATGTCAACCGCCCAGAGGACATGGGCCAGAATATCGATGCCGACCCGCATCCCCATCCCCGCCACCTCAATAAAGACGAGATCGATGTCGAGATCGACGCCCCGTCCATCGGCGATGCCGGCCATTCCTTCGATATCGAGTCCATCAGCGAGACCGCCGGCGCACACCACCAGTTCACCCTCAACGAGGCCATGCGCACCCGCGCCTACTGGATCGTCACCGCCTCCATGGTCCTCTCCGCCGCCGTGGGAACCTCGTTCGTCTTCCACATCCAGCCCATGGTCGCCGATCTCGGTCTGAGCAAATCCACCTCCGCCGCCGTCGTCGGGACCTTCGGCGTGGTCTCACTCATCGTCACCGTACCCTTCGGCCACCTCGTCGACAGGTTCCGCCCCCGCATGCTCCTGGCCGCCAGCGGCCTGGCCCTCGGCTCCGCAAGCGCCAGTTACGCCCTCGCCGGCTCGCTCGACGCCTACACCCTCTTCTCGATCTCGGCCACCGCCCTCATGCTCCACCTGGCATTCCTCCTGCTCGGTCTCAGCCAGGGCATGCTCTTCGTCCTCGCCAGCCCCATATTTGCCCGCTACTACGGCCGCACCCACCACGGCGCGATCCGCGGCTCACTGACTACCTTCATGGTCATCGGCACCAGCGCCGGCCCCTTCGTCTTTTCCTTCTGGCGCGATTTCAGCGGTAACTTCAACCAGGTCTACCTCGCCTCCGCGCTGGTCGCCATCGTCCTCGCCGTCTGGGCCACCCGCCTTCAGCGCCCCGGCCAGACCACCTGATTCGCCTCACTATCTCTCCCCCTCCGCCTCGCCCTCATCGCCGGTTAGGATGCGCATGTACTCGCCGTAGCTGTACACCCGGTCCCGCTGCCGCCCGGACACCTCCCGCAGAATTCCCAGTGTTTCCAGCAGCTCAACCGCTTTGCGGGCGGTGGGGGGGGTCACCGCCAGATCCTCGCCCACCGCCGTCACAGTCGTAATCGGCTGACTCGGCAGCATCTCCAGCAGCCGGATCGCCGCCACGGTGGACCGCTCGTGAGCAATGATCCGCGCCCGATCCCGCCCGATCAGCCCGTGCAACTCCCGGGCCACCCGCACCCCGTCCTCCGCCGCGTCCCGCACGCAACCAAGGAAATACGCCGTCCAGCCCCCCCAGTCCCCGTTCCGCCGCACCGCCGTCAGCCGCTCGTAATACCCCATCCGGTCCCGCTTGAACGCCAGACTGATATACAGCAGCGGCCCGTCCAGCAACCCCCAGTGCTCGATCAAGAGCGCGATCAGCAGCCGTCCGATCCGGCCGTTGCCGTCGAGAAACGGGTGGATCGTCTCGAACTGCACATGCGCCAGCCCCGCCCGCACCAGCGGCGGCAGCGGGTCATCGCGGTGCAGCCAGCCTTCCAGGTCCGCCAGCAACCCCGCGACCTCATCCGCCGGCGGCGGCACAAAGTATGCCCCGCCTGGCCCGGCCCCGCCGATCCAGTTCTGCACCTTCCGCAGTTGTCCCGGCCGCTTGTCCTCGCCGCGGGCCCCGGTCATCAGCACCAGGTGCGTCCGGCACAGCAGTTCTACCCCCAGCGGCAGGCCGGTGGGGGCCCCGAGCTGCTCGCGCGCAAACCCCAGCGCGTGCACATAGTTGCAGACCTCCTCCACATCCTCGGGCCGTTCCGTCCGCTCGGTCCCCTCGTAGGACACCACATCCCGCAGGGTGGCCTGCGTCCCCTCGATCTGCGAACTCGTGACCGCCTCTTTGCGGACAAAGCCGTAGAGGAACCAGTCCGTGCTGGGCACCATGCTCCCAGCCACCCGCAGCCGTGCCAGCGCAGTCAGCGCCCCGGCGTGCAGCGATTCCATTTCTGCATCCATCATCAGCGGCGGGTCACTCGGCGGCAACGGATGAGGAATGAACGCCCGGGCCGCCTGCCCGCCGTGCTCGATCCGCCGCTCAACCCCGGTTTTCCGCTCGTTGCCCATGAAAAGATCCTTTCCCAAGAGCATACACTATGAAACGATCACTTCATAGCGTATATCGAAAAGAAACGACCATTTCTTAGCCGTGCGGGCTAATGAAAGGCGCATATAAGAGGTTTCCGGCCCCTGAACCAGGAGGGTAGGGGGGTTGGGGAGGGGCAAGGGTCAGACCTTGGCCTTGAGCCACCCGCCGTGGAAGAACCGCCATGAGAACAGGACCCCGCGGAGGGTCATCTCGCTGCACAGGGCGATCCAGACGGCGGTCAGCCCCGGCTCGAGCCCGAACCATTGCTCGAACAG
>JBBDKK010000175.1:0-3086 GCA_040879395.1 Phycisphaerales bacterium | reverse complement strand
TCAGCGACGATCAACCTACCAACGCCCCCCAACTCAGCCCGACCGACGCCGAGGCCATCGACCGCATGTTCGGTCAGTCCCCCGGTTCCTTTGTCCCCGCCGACGACCACGACCATGCCGCCATCAACCTGCTCTCGCTGCTGGCAACCCCGGTCAAGGCGGAATCGCAGCGGACCTCGCGGGCGGATGTGCTGACCCTCTTGGCCGCCCGCCTCGAATCCGAAGACCCCGCTTCGCTCACGCTCAGCGAGGCTGACCAGCGGGCATTGGACCAGTATATCGAGCAGGGATACCGGGTCGATTCGGTTGATCCGACCGTCCGCGACCGTGCCCAGCGGCTCGACCGGCTGGGCGCGATGGTCACAACCTCCGCTCCCACAGGGGGTTCTGATCTTGTCGACCGCACGCTGGATGCGATTCAATCGCAGATCGATCAGGAACGGTCCACCATGCGGCTCTCCGAGTCCCGCCACGGATCGTTCTCGATCGGTTCGTTCAGGTGGTCCGACCTGATCTCGGTGGCGGCGATGCTGCTGCTGACCGCCTCGGTGATCATGCCCATCATGTCCGGAATGCGCGCAAGTTCCCAGCAGGGAATCTGTTACGACAACATGCACCGCACCGCACAGGCCTTCGGCATGTACACCGGTTCCAACCGCGACATGCTCCCCATGGCCACCGCCGGCATGGGCCCCACCTGGATGGATGTCGGTTCCACACCCGAGCGGTCCAACTCGTCCAATCTATACACCCTGATCCGCACCAACATGGCCGGTCTTGACGACCTGGCATGCCCCAGCAACCGCCACGCGGTCACCGGCGAAGCTCGCCCCGACGCCTGGGACTGGAAAGCCCTCGAAGAGGTCTCCTATTCCTACCGAATCATGCCCCCCGGCGGGATGCGCGCCACCGACCCCGCCCGCCCCGTGGGCGTGGTCCTGCTGGCCGATCGCTCGCCGGTGGTCCTGAGGGTGGCCCGCAAGCAGGCCGTGGTCCCGGAGGAGAACTCCCCCAACCACCGCGGTTCCGGCCAGCACATGCTGATGCTCGATGGCAGCTCGCAGTGGGCCTCGACCCCGATGATCAACAACCAGGACAACATCTGGCTCCCCCGCCCCATCGAGCAGGTCATCCACGATGTCCGCTCGCGGATGGGGATCATCACCGGCAATGAGCAGCCCGACGGGCCCACCGACGCCTTCGTCGGCCCATGAGCCCCGGTTCATCCCCGATTTTCAGCACAGAACACCGGCCTTCCTGATTGATTCTCAGCGGCCTTGACTGGCCCTCGCGGGGCGGAGCGCCTAGTCTTCTCTCCTGCCCGCATCGAGTGCGGGCCGCCGACCGATTCCCAAACACCCGACAGGCGCGCCTGTCATGCATGCACCCGGAGCGAGTCCGATGCCCAAGAACAAGAGCCATAAAGGTTTGTCAAAGCGCGTCCGCGTGTCCAAGACCGGCAAGGTCCGCCACCGCACCGCCTACCACAAGCATCTTTCGTCCCGCAAGAGTGCCAAGCGCCTGCGCCAGCTCCGCAAGGACCGCCATGTGGTCGCTTCCGAGGCCAAGCGCTTCGAGAAGCTGCTCTTCCGCCGCCTGCGCGGCCGCAACCAGCCCCGCGCATCGCTCCGCCGCAACCCCTCGCCAGAGGAAAAGCGTGCCATGCGTGAGGCCGCCAAGAACAACAACGACTGATCAATCGTCAATTACAGCACATCGAGCGCTCGTTGTCGAGCCGCTCGGGTCGCCCATCCCCGTCTGCCGGGCTCAAAGAATCGGCAAGCCGCCGGCCCCGTCAGACAAACTTGGAGAATGAACCATGCCACGCGTCCGCAAAGGTGCCGCCCGTACACAGGCCCGCAAGAAGATCCTCCGCCAGGCGCGGGGTTATTTCGGCTCCAAGAGCCGCCACAAGTACCAGGCCAAGATCGCCGTCCGCCGCGCGGGCTGCTACGCCTTCCGCGACCGCCGCGCCCTCAAGCGTGAGATGCGTGCCCTGTGGATCACCCGCATCACCGCCGCCTGCCGCATGCGGGGAACGCGCTACTCGCTGTTCATGAACGGGCTCAAGCTCGCCGGCGTCAACCTCAACCGCAAGATGCTCTCGCAGATCGCCATCGAGGACCCCAAGCTCTTCGATAAGCTCGTCGAGCAGGCAACCGCCGCGACCTCCGCCGTCCCCGCCAAGGCGGCGTAAACCGCGCAGGCACCAGATAAGAAACCGAAGGAACCCGCATGGGCTGGTGGATCACGGATCTTCTCAACGATCCCAACATCAACGGCCGCGTGTGGGTTGTTTCGTGGATCGTCTGGGTCATCGGCTCGATCTGTCTCCATGAGCTGGCCCACGGCTGGACCGCCATCAAGCTCGGCGACGATACCCCGATCGCCACCGGCCACATGACATGGAACCCCATGGTCCACATGGGCATGCACTCGCTGCTGATCTTCATCTTCATCGGCATCGCCTGGGGCATGATGCCCATCAATCCCTCCCGCCTCCGCGGCCGCTACGCAGAATCGGTCGTCTCGGTCGCCGGGCCGCTGATGAACCTGGCCCTGGCCGTGCTCTCGCTTGTGTCCCTGATCCTCTGGGTCCCGCTGGCGCAGGGGCAGTTGATCGGATCGGTCACGATCTCCCACCCGCTTTCTGAAAACATGCGGACCTTTCTGCACCTGGGGGCGATGCTCAACATCGTGCTGATGCTCTTCAACCTGCTCCCCATCCCGCCGCTCGATGGCGGCCGCATCGCCATGGACATCTTCCCGCGTTACCGCCTGGCGATGGAATCCGAGTCCGCCCGCTGGATGGTCCTGGGCCTGTTCGTGCTCCTCTTCGTGTTCGGCGGGTCGCTGATGTTCATCTTCGCGAGCCTGAGCGTTGAGGGCATCTCGGACGCGGCCTGGTCGCTGTTTTTCCCGAACCTCGACCGCTGAGCCGCGACCCCCATATAAAACACCCCGCCGGTGAATGGCGGGGCGTGGATTGAAGCAGATGTTCAAGCGCGTTGGGGCGGTTTACCGCACCTCGGTGCCCTCGGCTTCCGCCTCGGCCTGGATCAGGTCTTCCTCGTCTTCACCCTGGA
>JBBDKK010000174.1:0-3086 GCA_040879395.1 Phycisphaerales bacterium | reverse complement strand
CCTTAATACAAACTGAGCGCGAAGTTGATTCAACGGTAATCCGGGGAAATCGGGGGTTATCTACTCTTGTGCTGTTCCGGGTGCGCGGTCGAGGATCGCGGTGGGCCCGGGGGATGAACCGGGCCGATCGAAGGTTGGCCCAATCGACATGCAACAGGAGAGAGCCATGACCGAGCGTACAGAAACTGTTTCACGAGCCGTACTCGCACTGGCCGCCCTCGCGGGGGCTTCGGCCGTCGCCGCGGCAGACATCCGCATCACCGAGTACATGTACTCGGGCAACGACGGTGAGTTTGTCGAGTTCACCAATCTTGGTGGTGCCGCCGTGGATCTCAGCGGCTGGAGCTTCGACGACAGCAGCCGCGAGCCGGGCGTCTTCGCCCTCTCTGGCATGCTCGGAGCGGGCCAGAGCATGGTGATCACCGAGAGCGAGGCCGAGTTCTTCCGCAGCGCGTGGGGCCTCTCGGCCGAGGTGCTGATCCTCGGTGGTGTGGAGAACAACCTGGGCCGCAACGATGAGATTAATCTCTACAACGCAATGGGCGGGCTGGTCGATCGTCTGACCTACGGCGATGGCGATTTCCCCGGCACCTTCCGCACGCAGGAAGTCAGCGCCAACCCCGGCAGCTTCGGCGACCTGGGCGCTAACGACATCTTCGCGTGGCAGGCATCTGAAGAGGGCGACTCCTACGGGTCGTACTTCTCCGCCGGCGGCGACCTTGGCAACCCCGGGGCGTATGTCCCCGCCCCCGGCGCGATTGCGCTGCTGGGCTTGGGGGGCCTGATGGGCGCACGGCGCCGCCGCTGATCGACCATTGGTTGAGAGCAGTTTCATGGAACGAGGCCACGCTCATCTGGGCGTGGTCTTTTCTTTGGGATGGCGGTTTACAGCGGTTTATAGGGTGGGCGGGGGTGATGAAAAACAGGCCGCCCGAACAGCGGTTGAATCCCGCGTTCGGACGGCCATATGGTGTCGCGCCCCTCTCGGGCCGCGCGGTGTACGCATCGCCCGATCATGGGACTCCCTCAAGTTCCACGATCAGAGGGCGACGCGTGTCTGGGGATTCAGAAACAACTCACTTGCGGGTGGCGGGCTTGTTGGGCTTGGCTTCCGCTTGTGGCTTGCCTTTGGTGTTGGCCTTGGCCTCGCCCTGGCGGGGTGTGTTCTGTTTCTGATCTTTCTGCTTCTCGTTCGTAGCCATTCTTCGGCTCCTTTTGTAGAATCTTTCCTGCCGCGGGCGTCGGATGTGGCCGCCCGCAATACCTTTGAGCACCAAGATGCATATTTTCGGATCTAATGCAAGCGCGACGATATGACCCGGCTATATATGAAACCGATCTTATGAAGTTGGAGCCCCGAACGGGGTGGTCCGACAGCGAACGGAATGCGAAAGGTCAGCCGGTGGACTGCATCGCGGCGGCGATGGCGTTGATGCTCGCCTGCAGGACCGGTGCGATGCGCTCTCGCTCCGGCGCGTCGGCTTTGTCGTGGCGCTCCAGCAGCTCGATCTGGGCCAGGTGGAGCACATCGGTCATGGGGTTGCGCTCTCGGATGGAGCGGCCCACGACGGGCGAGTGGGCCATGAGGTCGTCGTTGCCGGTGGCCTCCAGCACGGCGTCCACGGTCAGCTCGTGCTCGGTGCGGCTGCGGTCGAACATGGTCTGCCCGCCCCCCACCCGGGCGCAGTAGCGCTGGAGGATGGGCATGCGGGCGCGGGCGAGTTCCTGGCTGGCGTTCTCGAGGATGGTGGAGATCAGCGGGCGGTGGGCGTTGTCACGCAACTGCTGACGCCGGTCGGGATCGGCCCCGGCGATGGCCGAGCCCACGCCGTACCAGCCGGGGACCAGGGCCCGCATCTGGATCCATGAGAACACCCACGGGATGGCCCGCAGGCGGTCGAAGGTCAGTTCGCTGCCGGTGGCCCGCGAGACGGGGCGCGAGGCGATGGGGAGGTCGCCGATGTGGGCGATGGGACTGGCGGCGACGAACCACGGCCAGAAGTCGTCGGCGTCGATCAGGGACCGGTAGGCGTCTTTGGCGGCCCGGGCCAGGTCCATCGCGATGGCCTCGAAGGGCTCGTCGCGGTCCATCTCCCCCACCCCCGACGAGGCGAGCAAGGCGGCGTTGACGATCTGCTCCAGATGCCGCCGGGCCATGTCGGGCAGGGCGTAGCGGAAGGTGATGACCTCGCCCTGCTCGGTGAAGCGCATGCGTCCGGTGCGGGCGCTCTGGGGCGCGGCGAGGATGGCCCGCCCGGCGCGGCCGCCGCCGCGGCCGATGGTGCCCCCGCGGCCGTGGAAATAGCGGAGGCGGACGCCTTGGGCCTCGAAAACCTCCGCGATGCGGTGCTGGGCGCTGGCCAGGGCGATGTTGGCCATCAGGAAGCCGCCGTCCTTGTTGGAATCGGAGTATCCCAGCATGACTTCCTGTTCCGGGGGCTCTGTGGTGCTAATGGTCCTGAGATGGGCCAGGAAGACGGGGTCGCTGAGCGTCTCGCTCATCATCGCCGGGGCGCGCTGGAGGTCGTCGATGGTCTCGAACAAGGGTACGACATGGACCATGCTGATCGGCTCGGAACCGGGGGCCGCGGGGCGGTGGAGGCCGGCCTCTTTCATGAGCAGCAGCAGCGAGAGCATGTCGCTGACATGGTGGGTCATGGAGATGATCCACGAGCGGACGCTGTCGGGCTCGCGTTCGATGGCCTCGCGGACCACGGCGAGGGTGTCGAGCAGTTCCTGGGAGTCTTTGCCGAGCCGGGCTCCGTGGGGGGTGAGGGGGCGGGTGCCGGCGAGTTCGGTCCGCAGCAGGGCAAGTTTTTCGGGCTCGCTGAGTGCGGCGAAGTCTTCGCAGACGCCGGCGATGGCCAGCAGCTCTGACAGGGCCTCTCGGTGGACGCGGGCGTGCTGGCGGATGTCGAGGGTCGCCAGGTGCAGGCCGAAGACTTTCGCCCGGACGATCGCGCCGGCCAGCAGGCCGTGCTCGGCGACTTCGGCCAATCCGGCGTGGTGCAGCGAGCGGCGGATGAGTTGGAGGTCGGCCAGCAGGTGCGCTGAGGTGTAGTCCGGGTCCTGGCGCATGCGGATGC
>JBBDKK010000173.1:0-3092 GCA_040879395.1 Phycisphaerales bacterium | reverse complement strand
TGAGCCCGTGCGTCGGCGTCTGATGATACGACAGATCGCCCAGGCGGCCAAGGTCGAAGAGGGTGTCGTGACGGCGGCGATCCGTACCGGCCGTCACAGGCGTCGTCCCACGATCGGGCGTGCTCCTGAGACCGGGTCGGCTGGCCTCCGCGATGAGGACTGGCGCCCCGATGCGCGTGAGATGCTCCTGGGATGCCTGCTGTACGACGAGCAGCTCTGGCTGCTGATGAGCGGTGAGGAGCGTGAGTTGACACGGACGACGGCGTTCGCTTCCGAGCTGTCACGGGTCGTGGCCGATGCGCTCCACGGCAGCGCTGAGAACGGCACGGGCACGGGGCTGCACGCAGTGCTCGACGAGCTGAGTTCGTTGGGTGAGGACTCCGGGCGGGATATGGTCGAAGCCGAGCAGCGGGCGACGATGCTGCGACAGACGGTGGCGCGGGTTACCGAGGGGATCGCCGAGCGGGTCACTCGGTTGTTCAATGAATGTGTACAGACCGTTTCGCTGCTTGATGCACGCCTCCGCGAGGAATCGGAGGCGCACGAGGGGACACCGGAGGAACTCGGGCCTTTCGAAGACGAGGATCCGGTAGACGAGGCCGAGCGTCTGCGATCTTTCATCGAGCGGCAGCGCACCAAGCGCAGCCAATACGGGCGGTCGGGGCGGAATCTGCTCAGCGGAGACTGAGCGTAAATTTTGTGCGTGCTTCCCGGAGCGGTTCATCGGGTGCGTATATTTGAGTGAGTCCTTCTGGAGAATGTGTTCATGATTGGAATCCTCCACCCCGCCGTGACGGAGCTGATCGAGGTCGGCAAGGAGCGCGGCTGGCTCAGCTACGAAGAGCTCAACAACATCATCCCCGATGAGTATGTGGATATTCCGCCCATTCATGCTCTGGTGACCATGCTCGATGAGCTTGGCGTGGAGCTGGTGGACGAGATGGAGTTCCGCGGGCGGATATTCCGCGCCCAGCGGGCCGGCGACCTGCGCACGACCGGGTCGGTCGGGCTGCTGATGGACCAGTTCCGCGCGATGTCGGTGGCCGGCGGCGAGCACCGCGGCGACGGCGAATCGGTGCGGCTGCGGATCAACGCAAATCACTACGCCAACGGTGCCTCGGTGCTCGACGCCCGGCAGATGGCCGAAGCGGAGAGGGATGTCGCCGAGGCGCGGGCCATGGACGACCAGAGCGTCCAGCGCGATCTCGACGAGGCGGTCGCCGGCGATCCCAACGCCAAGCGGATGGACGATCCGGTGCGGATGTACCTGACGCAGATGGGATCGATCCCGCTGCTGACCCGCAACGAGGAGGTGCGCCTGGCCAAGAAGATCGAGACGACGCGGATGATCTTCCGGCGCCGGTGCCTGGAGAGCGACTACATCGTGCACCAAGCGGTCGTGACGCTCAAGATGGTGCAGGACGGCGTGCTCCCTTTCGACCGCACGATGCGCGTGAGCACGCTCGAGGACTGCGCCAAGGAGCGCATCTCCGAGCGCATCCCGGCGAACCTGCCGACGATCGAGAAGCTGCTCGAACTCAACCAGCAGGACTGGGAAGCCCTCGATGAGCTGCGCAAGGAGGACGGGACCATCCGCGAGACCCGCAAGGCCCGCGAGATCCGGGCGCGGATCGCCGCGCGGCGTCGCCGCATGGCCGCGCTGGTCGAGGAGTTATGCCTGCGGACGGGCAGGATCGTGCCGCTGATGAAGAAGCTCAAGTCGATCAGCGAGAAGATGACCGGGCTCGAGGCCGAGATGCTCCAGGCCGCGCGTTTTCCCAAGAAGTACGACGAGGACGACCTGGAAGTCCTCCGCGAGGAACTCAACGGCCTGCGTGCCCTTGCCGGTGAGGAGCCCGAGCACCTCCGCGAACGGGTTGCGCAGATCTCCACGGTGTTCTGGGAGTACGAGCAGGCCAAGCGCGACCTTGCCGGCGGAAACCTGCGGCTGGTCGTCTCGATCGCCAAGAAGTACCGCAACCGCGGCCTGAGCTTCCTCGATGTCATCCAGGAGGGCAACACCGGGCTGATGCGCGCGGTGGACAAGTTCGAGTACAAGCGGGGCTATAAGTTCAGCACCTACGCCACATGGTGGATCCGCCAGGCCATCACCCGCGCCATCGCCGACCACTCCCGCACGATCCGCATCCCCGTGCACATGATCGAGACGATGACCCGGCTGCGGAACATCCAGAAGACCATCACCCAGGAGACCGGCAGCGAGCCCACGGCCGAAGAGATCGCCGAGCGCGCGGGCATGAGCGCGATGGAGGTGCGCCGCGTGATGAGCATCTCCAAGCACCCGGTGAGTCTGGACCGCCCGGTGGGCGAGAGCGAGGACTCGAACTTTGGCGATTTCATCGAAGACACCAACCAGGACGCCCCGGCGGTCGCCGCGGCCAGGGACATGCTCCGCGGCCGCATCGAGATGGTCCTCAAGACCCTCACCTACCGCGAGCGCGAGATCATCAAGCTGCGTTACGGCATCGGCGACGGCTACACATACACGCTCGAGGAGGTCGGCCGGATCTTCAAGGTCACCCGCGAGCGCGTCCGCCAGGTGGAAGCCAAGGCTATACGCAAGCTCCAGCACCCGGTAAGGAGCCGCAAACTTGAGGGCTTCGTCGACAGTTGACCGGCGGCTTTCGCCCGGAATCCGGAGCGGTTGGCGAGGCGTGGCTCGTATCACCGGACCGGCCCTCATCATGTGTGTTTTTTCATGCTCGGATCGCTCGGTGTTCCTGTATAATGGTCGCCATGGTTCCGCATAAGGAACCAGCGATGAGGAACACGCCATGAACGAGCAGATCAAACTACTGCAGCAGGAAGTCATCGAAGCCAAAAGGAAGCTGCGCGAGGCCATCGCCGGGGCGCAGCCCGAGCCGGTCGAGGAGTGGGAACTGCGTGGGCTCAACGGATGCCGGGTGTCGCTCTCGCGGCTCTTTGGCGACAAGAGCGAACTGCTGGTCATCCACAACATGGGCCGGAGTTGCAACTACTGCTCGCTCTGGGGCGACGCGATGATCGGCGCGGCCCAGCACCTGATGCAGCGCTGCGGGTTCGTGCTCTGCAGCAACGACCCGCCCGAGGTC
>JBBDKK010000172.1:0-3109 GCA_040879395.1 Phycisphaerales bacterium | reverse complement strand
CATCTCGATGACATCGTCGGCGTGCAGGACAGGCTCGATCTTATCGAGGACGGTGGATGCGGGGCGGAGGTCCAATAGTTCCATCTCCGCCTCGGCGTGGGGGTAGCCCAGACTCACCCGCATCAGGAACCGGTCGAGCTGGTTCTCGGGCAGCGGGTAGGTGCCCTCGAACTCGGCGGGGTTCTGCGTGGCCACCACCATGAAGGGCTTGCTCAGCTCGTGGGTGACGCCCTCGATGGAGACCCTGGCGTCGCTCATGGCCTCGAGCAGGGCCGACTGCGTCCGCGGCGTGGTCCGATTGATCTCGTCGGCCAGCAGCACGCTGGTGAAGATCGGTCCGGGCTGGAACTTGAGTTCCATGCCGTCGCGGGAGAAGATCGAGACCCCCAGCAGGTCCGCCGGGAGCATGTCGGGGGTGAGCTGAACACGCGAGAAGGGGCAATCGATGGACTTGGCCAGGGTCGAGGCGAGCAGGGTCTTGCCCACGCCGGGGACATCTTCGAGCAGCACATGGCCCCGGGCCAGCAGGCAGCAGATCAGCCAGTCGATCGCGGGGGAATCGCCCAAGTAGACCCTTGAGATCTGATCGCGGAGTCTGGTGATCTTCTCGTTGTTGGTGCCCTGGCTGAGTGTGGTCATGCTTCGTGCTCGTTTCTCGGACCTCATGTCCGTACCTATCCTATGGCATCGACACGCCTTGCGTGTCACCGGGCGCCGATGTGCCATTCGGTCCGAGCGGGCTTCGGTTCCGTGTGGTATGCTGGTGGTCCTTTGTTTCGAGGTCTCAATCCGCATGGCAAACCCCGATGATGATGGAACACGCAACACACCCGCCGGAGGAAGCGGCGAGTCGGTTATTGCGCGCCAGCTCACCGGGGAGCTTTACTGCATCGGCTGCCACTACAACCTGCGGGGGCTCTCGATTCGGGCCAACTGCCCCGAGTGCGGCATGCCTGTCCGGGCGACGATCCTGGGCATCGTTGATCCCCACGCCCACGAACTCGCGCCCCTGCTCCGTCCACGCCTGACGGCGATTGGGCTGTGCGCGTGGAGCGTTGGGGCGATGGCCGCGATTTTGATGGTGTGGGTGCTCCGCGGGGCCGAACTGCTGCGCGACGCGGCGGGGATCGCGTGGACGCCGACGCTGGCATCGTGGCTGGGGATCGCGGGGTTGGGGGTATCCATGATCGGTGCGATGACGCTCATCCGGCCGCACCGAGCGGTGACACGCATCGAGGCGATCCGCTCGGCTTTGGGTGTTTCGCTGTATGGGCCGCTGATCTTTGTGTACGCGACGATCTACCTCGGCATGGATTCCAATGCGCCCTCGCCGGTGCTGCACCCGGGGATGGACTCGCTTGATCGCTCGATCCTGCGGCTGCTGATGTTCGTGCTCGTGGCGGGCGTCATCTGGGGGCTGCGGCGGCCGGCGGTGGGCTTGGCGGTCCGCTCGATCATCGTGCGCACGGGCCGCGTGGATCGCCAGTCGCTGATGGCCGTGCTCGCCTCGCTGGGGATCGCGGCGGTGGGGGACCTGCTGCACATTATTGGTTCGTTCATCAGCTTCGGGATCGGGGGCGATGTTGTCTCGATCGTCACCGTGGTCGTCATCACGCTCGGGTGTGTGCTGTTTACGGTGGGCATGGCCAACATCTGCATCGACACCTTCCGCCTGTATCCGGTGCTGGTGCGGCCCGGGGTCGGCCTGAGCGATATTTTCGAGACCAACCGGCAGAAATCGCGTCGCGAGCAATGAATCTGTTCCCCGTTGGGCCGCGAACCGGTACACTGATTCACGCCGCACTGCTCGGATATCAGTAAGCACACGGAGGAACTTCCCATGGCCGTCAGCGAACTCACACACACGATCCGGATCTTTACGCGCGGAGCGGTTCTCGCCTGCGCCACCATGGCTACGGCGGCGGCGGGCCAGGCGGCGGTGAGTCTGGCGGTGATCGAGATCGAAGGCACCCCCGCCGAGGTCGAGACCGGGTTTACATGGCTCGGCGACGGCTCGGACACGCTGCTGGGGATCGTCAACACGATCGACACCCTGGCGTACGACCGCGAGTTCTCCGGGCTGGTCATCCGCCTCAAGGACACGGCCCTCAGCGCGACCCAGGCCGAGGAGATCGGGCACGCGATGGAGCGGTACCGGGAGATGGACAAGCGGATCCATATCTTCGCCGAGGGCTATGGCACAACCGACCTGCTGCTCGCCTCCCACGCCGACGAGGTGATCCTCCAGCGTGGCGGGTTTGTTTCGTTCCCCGGCCTGCATGTCGAGGAGATGTACCTGGCCGACACCCTCTCGTGGGTCGGCGTCGAGGCCCAGCTCGTGCAGGTGGGGGACTTCAAGGGTGCCAACGAGGAGATGACCCGCTCGGCCCCCTCGCCCCAGTGGGATCAGAACATGTCGGGCCTGCTGGATTCGATGTATGCGAACATCCGCTCGGTCATCAAGAACGGGCGGGGCTTCAGCGATGAACAACTCGACGGGGCGATGCGTGTGGTCTGGGCGGGATCCGGCGCCGAGGCGATCGAAGTGGGCATGATCGACGCTGAGGTCGATCTGCCATCGCTCAAGGAGCATCTTGCTGATGTCTACGGGGCGGAGGTCGGTTGGGTGAGCGATCCCTACGAGGTTCGCCAAAACGCGCCGGCCGCGTCCAACCCGTTCTCGATCTTCACCGCGATGGGCAAGGAATCAAATCCAGTCCATATCGACCATCCCACCATCGCCGTGCTGCACATCAACGGCACGATCATCGACGGCGACTCGGCCAGCGGCGGGCTCCTGGGCGGCGGCAGTTCGGTTGGATCGCGCACCGTCCGCAACGCCATCGAAACGATTATGAGCGAGGATCTGATCGAGGGCGTGGTGGTGCGCATCAACTCGCCCGGTGGCTCGGCGATCGCATCGGAGGTTATGTGGCAGGGCATCGAGCGGCTCAAGGGTGTCAAGCCCGTGTGGGTCAGCGTGGGCAACATGGCCGCATCGGGCGGTTACTATGTGCTCAGCGCGGGCGACAAGGTCTATGTCAATGATTCGAGCATCGTCGGTTCCATCGGCGTGGTGATGTCCGGCTTTGGTTTCGTTGAGGCCATC
>JBBDKK010000171.1:0-3110 GCA_040879395.1 Phycisphaerales bacterium | reverse complement strand
CATGTTCCGCGAGGAGGATGCCGACATACTCATTCTCGTCGAGCTCGACCAGACATGGCACGATCGGCTCCAGAGCGTCGCCGCGAACTATCCGCACCAGACCGAGACGGTCCTCCCCGACGGGCTCGGGCTCGGCGTGTGGTCAAAGCTCCCCATCAAGGTCAGTGAGATCCGCCATATCGTCTCCGACCTCCGCCCATCGATTTATACCACCATCGCCCTCGGCGAGCACGACATACGCCTCGTCGCGATCCATCCCACACCGCCCGCCCTGCCCGTCGAGGGCGAGGATAAACGCTACGGCAGCCGCATCCGCGACGCCGAACTCATGCTCCTGGCCGCCGACATCGAGGATCGGCCCGACGCCAACTGGATCGTCGCCGGCGACTTCAACGATGTGGCCTGGTCGCGCACCACCGCCCTCTTCACCGATGTCAGCGGCCTGGCCGATCCACGCATCGGGCGCGGGCTCGTCAACACCTACCACGCACGCTACATGCTGATGCGGTACCCGCTCGACCATGTCTTCGTCGCCGAGGACTTCGCCGTCGAGAGCTTCAGGCGCGTCAAAGCCCCCGGATCGGACCACTTCGCGGTCCGCCTCGCGCTCCAGTTCCGCCCGACAACCAAAACCGCTGATCCGGTCGAGGAAAGCGAGTCAGAAGCCGCAGGCGAGATGGTCCGCGAGGGCGTCGAAGAGACAGACGAACACAACGAGGAAGCCAACGGCCCCGACTCGGGCACGCCCGAGCCCTGATGCGCCTCACACCGCCAGCGCGGTCGCGTCGCTCCGCACCAGATCGTTCATCATCTTCAAATCCTCATCATCCAGCTCGATCCGACCCGCGCCCGCGTTGTCCCTGGCCTGCGCCGGCGTACGGCATCCCACCAGCGCGTGCGTCAAGCCCTCCTGGGCCACCGTCCACGCCAGCGTCAGCTGCGCCTGCGTGCACCCGTGCTTGTCGCGGATCGGACCGAACCGCTCCAGCAGGTCCGCCACCTTCCGCCGGTTCTCCTTGGAAAACCGCTTCTGCTTGCTCCGCAGGTCCGAATCCGGGAACGCCCGGTCCGGGCCGACCTTGCCCGTCAGCAGCCCCAGAACCAGCGGCGAGTACGCCAGCACCGCGATGTTGTTGTCCTTGCAGTATCCCAGCTGATCCGGCAGGCCCTTGTCCTCACCCCAGTCGCCGCCCTCCATCTTCCGATGGATCATCGAGTATTGCTCCTGGTCGCTGTCCAGCGGCCCAACCTTTCGATACGCATCCATTTGCGCCGGCGTCGCGTTGCACACACCGATCGCCCGGATTTTCCCCTCCTCCTTGAGACGCATCAGCACGCCCATCGTGTCTTCCAGCGGAGTGTCCTCCTCCTGCCAGTGCGTCTGGTACAGATCAATATGGTCCGTCTGCAGGCGCTTGAGCGACAGCTCCACCTCCTGGCGGATCGACTCCGGGTGGTTGTAGATCTTGATCTCAAGGTGCCCATGCTCCGACGGCCCAGACGCCGTCGATCGCCCCATGCTCCGCCCGCCCGGCGCGTTGATCACCATGCCGCACTTGGTCGCCAGCACCACCTTGTCCCGCCGGTCCTTGATCGCCTTGCCCACGACGATCTCGCTGTGACCGAAGCCGTAGATCGGCGCGGTGTCCAGCAGCGACATCCCCTCGTCGATCGCCGCGTGCACGGCGTCGATCGACTCCTGCTCATCCGCCCCGCCCCACATCCAACCGCCCATCACCCAGGTCCCCACCGCGATCACCGACGCCTCGATCCCCGACTGTCCCAACGGTTTGGTCTTCATTGCACGCTCCTCTCGACCTGTGAAAGCCGATTCTAGCCCGAAACGCCGCATCCCCTGAATACATCGAAAAATGAATCCCAATTCACGGGGTATTTACGATGGGCTCATCCCCGCGTGGGATAGTCCAGCATCGAAACGGCAAACACCATTTCGACCAACCGTGAAGCACATCAATGATCAGGAAACCGAACATGAACAGCTACAACACAACTTCACGGTCTACAAAATCTGGGGTGATGCCGACCGGCACCAACCCCGCGACGAACACGGCGTGCGAAACGATGTCGGGATGTTTCGCAGCAGCCACCGCCGCGGGAGCCGGAGCGGAAATCGCCGTCGGGCATGGACACGCTTGCCGTGCTCCAGAGGGTGCCCACCACGGCGATTACTGAGCCCTTTCTATGCAGCATCCTCCGGGTTGAGGGACCCGGAGGGTGTTTTCCCAGCACGAGATCATCGCCCTGCCGCCTGTTCGGGGTTCGGGGTTGTGGGATGATCTCCCGCTGATTACATACGATGCCCCCGCGGGCATCAGCGGCTGCACCCGGTGGGTAGGATCACGCTCGCTCTCCGCGAGCACATGGGTGCGGCCGGTGATCCATCGCGGGGGCTTTCTCACCGCGAATCCCCAAGGAAACACGGCAAAACGGATTATTCAGAAATTTGGCATGAATGATCCACTAGGTTATTGACCCTATCTCAATCTTCGATTAATCTGCACGAAGATCACGGGATGAGGATCTCCGATGATCGACCGGAACCGGGATACCCCGGCCCGGTGGAGAGTGGAGAAACGGTCGTTCCCCGGCACAGCCCCATCACCGGGCCACGCCGGGATCCGCGGCGGTGCCGGTTTGGCGACCATATGGCATGACGACGCCCGCGGCGAACAACCAACGCTCGCACCACAACGCCCGTGTTGAAGAACACGGGCGTTGTTCTTGCGCTCCAACATTCACTTGCCACTCATTTTTCCACATCCAGACAATGTTTATATGACAAGCCCGAGAATCCGCTGGTGTATTGCCCATGATGTGATAAACTGGGGTTACAGCCGGGATGGTCCGGCGCTCTACTTAGGGAGCTATATCATGCTTAAATGGGCAGTCGTCTTCTTTATCGTGGCGATCATCGCGGCAATCTTCGGCTTCGGCGGCATCGCCGAGGGACTCACCGACATCGCAATGATCCTTTTCTTCCTCTTCCTGGTCCTCTTCGTGGTCTCGCTGATCATGGGCCTGGTCAAAGGGAAATCCCCACGCGTCTAGCCGTCTCCGGCCGGACTGCACACAACCCGTTCCACCACGCA
>JBBDKK010000170.1:0-3121 GCA_040879395.1 Phycisphaerales bacterium | reverse complement strand
AGCCACCAGCAGGGCGCCCTGCTCGCCGTGCAGAAACTGCGACAGGCTCCAGGCGTTCATGTGCAGCCAGAACTCCTTGCGGGTCGCTTCGTCCATATCGAGATAGGGCTGGTAGGTGTGCAGGTTCATCAGCTCGGGCATCCGCTCCTCGTCCGGCCAGGGACGATCCCAGTTGATGTCCATTTCCGGATCCCAGTTGAGCTGTTTGCCCAGGTCGTACAGCTTCTTGATGCGGTCGTCCTGTATCTTGTAGTCCCAGTTGTAGGCACCGGTCAGCGGTGTGTTGAATATCTCGGCAATGTGATCGACATCGTCGGCGGTCAGCAGATCTTCAAGATCGGGGTTGTCGCGCGGATAATCGGCACCAGCAAAGTGCTGAATCTTGCGGGGTGTGTCAGTCCATTCTACTTTCATAGCCTTTCTCCTGCGGGTTTATAGCAATTATGAGTTGTTACTATGGAAGAACCGGCTACGACCAACAAGGTAAAGTCTTGTCAAAATGAAGTCATTTATGGCCAAATAGCGTGATGCCCAGAGCCAGCGCGCCCGCGCAGTACATTCTTATCCTTATCGACATGGTCGAGAGCCAGGGCTACCCGCGAGATCGCCTGCTCGCCGGAACCACTCTGGCCGAGTCCGGCCTGACCGGGATCGGCGCCCGGGTCGGCGAAGAAGATTTCAGTCGCCTCGTCAGCAACGCCTTCGACCTCACTGGCGACACCGCCCTCGGGCTGCATCTGGGGCTACGCCTGAACCTGGGCGCACACGCCGTACTGGGCCAGGCTTTCATGACCTGCCGCGATCTGGGCCAGGTCATGGAGCTGTTCCTGCGCTACTACCACCTCCTGTCCTCCCCCACGCTGCACCTGGAACAGGATGTGATCGAAGGTCGCTGCATGCTGACCACAGTCAGTGCACCGCGGGAAAACCCGATAGAGTTCGCCAGCGAGGTCATGTACGCCGCCATC
Organism: Phycisphaerales bacterium; assembly: GCA_040879395.1. Taxonomy (GTDB): domain Bacteria; phylum Planctomycetota; class Phycisphaerae; order Phycisphaerales; family UBA1924; genus UBA1924. The sequence goes on along the minus strand of JBBDKK010000170.1, from coordinate 2,153 downwards.
TTCAACACGCTGCGCGGCCTGCTGGGCAGGAACGACCTGCAGCTGCGTGTCGAGCTGTCGTATCCACCGCCGGTCCACGAACAGATCTACTACGATGTTTTTGGCCGGGATGTACACTTCAACTGCCCGCTGGGACGGATTTCCTTCGACGCGGCGTTGCTGAGCAGCCCCCTGCCCCTGTCCAACCCCGCCCTGCGCTCCCTGTATGAGGAGGAATGCGCCCGCCTGCTGGCAGACCTGGAAGAAGGCGAGTCGGTGGCCGAGCAAACCCTGCGCCTGCTGCGCAAGCTGGAGGGGCAATACCCACAAATGCCGCAAGTGGCGCAAATGCTCAATTTCAGTCCGCGCACCTATCGCCGGCGCCTGGAGCAGGATGGAACCTCCTACCAGCTGTTGCTGGACAGGGTGCGGGCAGAGCACGCCACCCGCCACCTGCAGAACAGCCGCCTGCCCCTGTCGACCATCGCTTATCTGGTCGGCTTCAATGACGCCTCCAATTTCCGCCGCGCCTACCAGAAGTGGACGGGGCGCGCGCCGCGGGAATTGCGCGGTGACTAGCACCAGAGCGCTGTCGGTTTATCTGGGCAAGCGGGCGGCGGCGACCATCGCGGAGCAGGGCTGGCACCCGGACCTGTTCAGCCTGTTGCTGGGCGCTTCCGGGGGCCCCAAGTGGCTGATCCTCGGACAGCTCGACAGGGTACTGTTTGGCGACTTCCTCGCCCGCGGGCAGCGGGAACTGTCCGTGCTGGGCTCATCCATCGGCGCCTGGCGGCATGCCTGCCTGGCACAAGCGGACCCGGTCGCGGCGCTGGATCGTTTCCAGCAGGCCTACCTGAACCAGACCTACTCGCCGCGGCCAACCACCGCCGAAATCAGCGCCGCCAGCACCGGGATGCTGGAGCACATACTGGGGGACAGCGGCGCCGACGCCATCGCCTCACACCCTCGCATTCGTACCCACATAGTTACCGCCCGGGGCCGCGGCGCGGCGGGCACCACACACCCCGCACTGCTGGCCGCCGCCATGGGTGCCGCCGCGGTCGGCAACTCACTGCACCGGCGCCTGCTCAACCTGGCTTTCCAGCGCGTGGTGTTCCACAGCGGCGCCGCAGCGGCGCCACAACTCAGCCTGCGGGACTTTGCAACGGTCTACACACCGCTGCGAGCGGCCACGGTACCGCTGGCACTGCACGCCAGCGGCTCGATTCCTTTCGTCCTCGCAGGGGAGCGGGATATCGCGGGAGCCCCCGCTGGACAGTACTGGGATGGCGGCATCATTGACTACCACTTCGACCTTCCACAGTACCGCGGCGAAGGCCTGCTGCTGTACCCGCACTTTCGTGCCGACATTACCCCGGGCTGGTTCGACAAGTTCCTGCCCTGGCGCAAAACCGACATCAGGCAGCTGGATGACCTGGTGCTGTTGTGCCCGAGCCGCGACTTTGTAGCCTCCCTGCCGCAGCGCAAAATCCCCGACCGCAGCGATTTCAGGCGCCTTGGCAGCGATGCCAGGATTGCCTGTTGGCAGACCTGCATAGAACGAAGCCGCGCCCTGGCGGAGGATTTTACGGAACTGCTGGCAAGTCCGGACCCGCTGGCAGGGGCCACCTTGCTCAGCTGATCATTTCATTGAGGTAGCGCTCGACTTCCGCCCTGAGGGGCCTCTGGAAAGCAGAGGCCAGCAAGCCCAGACGCACCGAAACATCGACTACCCCATCGTGAAAGGACAGCTGGCCGTCGATGCCTCCACCTTTGATGTGCACGCTGTCACCCTCCCAGCGCGAGCGCACGCCATGCTCCTCCTGGAGCCGGTCCGCCAGCCGCTGCGCCGCCTGCCGCAACTCCTCCCTGGGCATGGTGTAGGGTTTGGTCAGCCGGAATCCCGCCATGAGTGTCTGTGCCTGTTATGTTTTGCAGCGCATAGGTTAGCCCGTACCCCGGCGCATGACCAGCCAGTTACCCGCCAGTACCAGACCAAAACCGGCCAGACCCAGCAGCGTCCACTGGTAGCCTTCAAACAGGGTGGAGATGAGCAGAGCAACCACCGGAAACAACAGCGAGCTGTAGGCGGCCCGGTCCGGACCGATATTGCCGATCAGGGTGACATAGGCCCAGAACCCCACCACCGCACCAAACACCGCCAGGAAGAGCAG
>JBBDKK010000169.1:0-3126 GCA_040879395.1 Phycisphaerales bacterium | reverse complement strand
CCCCGCGCGGCGAGGGCACCACCTGCCGCATCGCCACCGTCGCCGTCGAGACCGACTGGGAGTTCAACGACCGCCTCTTCAACGGCAACTCCAGCGCGGCCGCCGCCTACCTCGTCTCCCTCATGGGCGCGATCTCCGAGATCTATGAGCGTGATGTCGATGTCCGCCTGGCCGTGCCCTTCCTGCGTGTCTGGGCCGACAACTCGGATCCCTACTCAGTCGCCGCCCGCGATCCCCTCGATCAGGTTCGGAACTACTGGAACGCGCTGATGGATGATGTGGACCGGACCATTACCCATTACTTCACCGGCCGCCAGGACACCTCGTACGGCGGGGTCGCCTATGTCGGTGTCCTCTGCTTCAACGAATACGGCTACGGCGTCTCGGCCTACCTCGACGGTTCCTTCCCCTACCCGCTCATCGACTACAGCTACGGCAACTGGGATGTCGTGGTCGCCTCACACGAGATCGGACACAACTTCGGCACCGGCCACACGCACAGCTACAGCCCACCGATCGACGGCTGCGGCAACGGAGACTGCTCCAACCCATTCGGCGGCACCATCATGTCCTACTGCCACACCTGCGCCGGCGGGCTGGGCAACATCCAGCTCAACTTCCACGAGCGGGTGCAGGACTTCATCATGGCATACCTCGACGATGTCAACTGCGACCTCATCAGCCAGGGCGTGACCGCCGCCAACGACATGGTCTTCGCTCTGGAAAACATCCAGATGGAGATCGACGCGATGGGCAACGACAACGCCCAGTCGTGCGACCCCTTCGCGATCCAGACCTATGACAGCACGACCGCCGAGGGCGGAACGATCGAGCTGCTCGCCGGCCAGGGACCCCACGGCCTGGGGCTCTTCAGTTACACCCCGCCGATGAACTACAGCGGGCCAGATGAGTTCAGCTACGCCATCGTCAGCGACCAGGGCGTGCACGACGCGATCGTCAGCATCGATGTCCGCCAGCTCCGCCCAGCGGACAACCGCATCAACCCGATCTCGGGCCTCCGCCTGACCTATTACCAGCTCGAGGCGCCCGAGGTCCTCCCGGATTTCGATACCCTCGACCCGATCGGCGAAGAGGTTTCCGACAGCATCACCTATACCTCCACCAACGGCCAGTTCATCAACTCCGGCCTGTCCGACTGGGTTGGAGCGGTATTCGAGGGCTTCGTCTGGGCCCTGGTCGATGGTGAGTACACCTTCTATACCGAATCCGACGACGGATCGGCTCTGTACATCGGCGAAGAACTCGTCGTGGACAACGACGGCCTCCACGGCATGGTCAAGCGGAGCGGCAATATCCCGCTGCACGCCGGATGGCACAAAGTCCGCATCGAGTTCTTTGAGAACGAAGGCGGCGCGGGCCTCTTCGCCTCCATGTCCGGCCCGGAAATGGCAGAGCAGAACCTCACGGGCATCCTGCTCTCCCACGAGACGACCATCCCCTGCTCGCCGGCGGACCTCAACGCCGACCAAGATATCAACTTCTTCGATGTCTCCCAGTTCCTCATGCTCTTCAATGACGGAGACCTCGCCGCCGACTTCGACGGCGACGGACGCCTCTCCTTCTTCGACCTCAGCGCGTTCCTACAGGAGTTCAACGCCGGGTGCCCGTAAACCCGGGTCGCCGACTCCCCCAAACGGGGTCGGCAACCGAGTTTCGGCTTTGAGCGAGGAACACAATGTGTTACACTCACCGGCGGCTATCACCCGATCGCCGCCGGTTTTCTTTTGAGCACACTCCATTCATCCGACACAGGATCCACCATGCGCGCACAAACCATCATCCCGCTTCCCCTGCTCGCACTCACCGCATGCGGCACCCTCGCACAATCCGCCCTCGAGGTCTCCCCGGACGGGCATTCACAGGCCACGATCGACGCCGATCGGACCGATTCCCAGCCCATCAGCCGCGGTGCCGGTGTGCCATTCGGCCCCGAGCCCGACCAATCCGTCGAACTCCGGCGCCAGATCGGCGGCCTGCAGATCGTCGACATCGACGGCGACGGGAACAACGACCTCGTCGCCGTCTGCTATGTCTCCAACAGTTTCCCGCCATATGACAACGCCCAGGACATGGTTTTCTACGGGAATGGCTCGGGCATCAGCACAACCCCCGGCTGGCTCAGCGACCAGGACACGCACACAGGCGATGTGCAGATCGGCGATGTGAACGGCGACGGACTTCCCGACATCGTCACAATCCACGGCGGGCTCCGCAGGGATTCGGTCCGCGTCTATTTCAACGACGCCGCGGGCATGCCAATCTCAGCCGGCTACACCAGCAACACCGCCCGCACGATGTGGGGGACCGCAGGCGTGCTGGCGGACATGGATCAGGACGGCGACCTCGATCTCGTCACCACCAACCAGGGAGTGACCCCCGATCCCTTCCGCCCCGTGCTCATGTTCGAGAACACCGGCACAACACTCACCACCACCAGCGTCTGGCAGTCAAGCGATGAGGCGGTCCAGAACGGGATCGATGCACGCGATATCACCGGCGACGGATACCCAGACCTCGCCGTCGCCAAGTGGGTCAACTTCAACAGCGCCCTCTACCTCAACACCACCGGCACACCGGAAACCCTCCCCTTCGCGCAGGTTCCCACCGACGACACCGATCGCGGAGCACTCTTCTGCGATCTCGAGAACGACGGCATCAGTGAGATCGCCTTCGGGGGCGACCCCTCGCGTGTCTACGACTACGCCGGCGGGGTATTCAGCGAGCGGTACGCCAGCAACCCGCCCTTCGCCGGGCCCCAGGAGATCGGCTTCTTCGATGTCGACGGCGACGGCGATGAAGACTTCGCCGAGATCCACTTTTCTGACGGCCGCGCCCACATCTACCTCAACCGCGGCGGCGTCCTCGACACAACGCCCACATGGAGCTACGACGCGTCCGAGGTTGGCACCGCGATGGCCTTCGGCGATCTCAACAACGACGGATGCGATGACCTCGTGCTGGGCTACTCGGGCGACACTTCCATCCGCGTCTTCTTCGGCCTGGCCCCAGACTGCCCGGCGGACATCACCGGCGACGGCCTCCTGGACTTCTTCGACATCAGTGCCTTCCTGGGCGAGTTCGGCGCGAGGGAACGGGACGGGGATT
>JBBDKK010000168.1:0-3126 GCA_040879395.1 Phycisphaerales bacterium | reverse complement strand
ATGTCGGGCTTCCCACGGGGGGCAACAACCGCGAGGCGATCGACGAGACCCGGGAGCGGCTGGGAATCCGGCTTCAAGAACTGGGCGCCAAGACGCGGATGGTCGGGCCTGATCCCAAGCCCGAGTGGCTTCTGGGCGGCGAGGAGGGGGCGTACATGCCGCCGACGGCCGTGTGCGAGCGTCTCAACGGGGCCGAGTCCGGGCGGGTGATGATCGCCGGGCACCTGGACACGGTTCATGATCCCAAGGGGGATTTCATGGATCTGTCGATCGCGCCCGATGGCAAGACGGCGGTGGGGCCGGGTTGCGTGGATATGAAGGGCGGGCTGGTGATCGCGGTGGCGGCGCTTGAGGCACTGGAAGAGTGCGGGGTGGCGGCCAACTGGACCTTCACGATGAACGCCGACGAGGAGACGGGGACCTATCACTCCGAGCGGGCACTCATAGAAGAGGCGAGGAAGCACGATTACGGGATCGCCCTTGAGCCGGCCCTGCCGGGCGGCGAGTTGGCGATCGAGCGCGTGGGTTCGGGCCAGTTCATGATCGAGACCGTCGGGCGCGGGGCGCATGTGGGGCGGGCGTTCTCCGAGGGGGTATCGGCGGTGGTGGAGCTGGCCCGGTGCATCACCGAGTCGGCCCGGTTCCCGGACCCCAAGCGGGGCCGCATACTGAGTATCGGACCCATCCTCGGTGGGGTTGCGACGAACGCGGTGCCGGAATCGGCCAAGGCGTGGGGCAATGTGCGGTTCGTGGATCAGGAGATGGCCGATGAACTGGTCGGGATGCTCGAATCGCTTCAAACCCCGGAGGACGCGATTCCACGCGTGATCGTGCGGCACAGTTTTAACCGCCCGGCCAAGCCGCTGATCCCCGATACGGAGCGGCTCGCGCTGCGGGCGCGGGCGGTGGCGGAGGACCTGGGCCAGTCGCTGCCTTTTAAGTCGACGGGGGGCGTGTGCGATGGCAATATGATGCAGAGCGCGGGCTTGCCCACCATCGACACGCTGGGTGTTCGTGGGGGCGGGCTGCACACGAAGGATGAATGGATCGAACTACCAAGCCTCGTTGAACGCTGCCAGTTGCTCGCGATCCTGATCGCGCGGCTCTCGGCAGGCGGTTCCGCGGCTGTGTGAAGCGTGAACATGCAATCAACGAGGAGCATGGCGATGTCGGAATCAACGACCGGAGAGAACACAACCGTGGGCACCGTGGGCGGGGCGCTGCAGCAGGACCGTGCCATCCAGGATGGGATTGATGCGCTGGTGGAACGGGTGATGGAGCACAACCGCTCGATCACTGATACCCGCCCGCCAAAGCCCGAGCTGGCCGAATCGTTCAAGGACCTGCTGGAGCGCAGCGGGGCGGTCAAGGGGCGCGGGCTGCTTTATCCTGCGATCGGCTCGGGGGCGGGCAATGGCGCGCTGGTCGAGATGGCCGATGGCTCGGTGAAGTGGGATATGCTCACCGGCATCGGTGTGCATTTTCTCGGGCACGGCCACCCGGGGGTGATCCGGGCCCAGATGGTTGCGGGAATCAACGAAACGAGCAAGCACGGCAATCTGCAGAGCAACTTCGACGCTTACGCGTTCGGGGAGAAGCTCGTCAAACTGGCCTCGCGCGGCTCAAATCTCAAGCACGCGTTCCTGACGACAAGCGGGGCGATGGCCAACGAGAGCGCACTGAAGGTGTGCTACCAGAAGCACGCCCCGGCCTCGCGGGTGCTGGCCTTCGAGCACTGCTTCATGGGACGCAGCGTGACCATGGCCCAGATCGGTGATTCCGCGGGCGGTCGTCAGGGCCTCCCGCTCTCGACGCAGGTGGATTATCTTCCGTTCTTCAACCAGGCGATCGCGGACGAGAAGTTCGGCGGGACGACCGGGTTCATCGACCACGCCGTGGCCCAGCTCCGCCAGTACATCGAGCGCTATCCCAAGCAGCACGCGTGCTTTATTTTCGAGCTGGTGCAGGGCGAGGGCGGCTTCAATGTCGCCAAACGGGACTTCCTCAAGGCCCTGATGGATGTATGCCGAGACAGCGGCATCGCGGTCTGGGACGATGAGATCCAGAGCTTCGGGCGGACCGAATCGATGTTCGCCTACGAGATGTACGACCTTGGCGAGTATGTCGATGTGCTGTGCGTGGGCAAGATGACCCAGGCCTGCGCGGCCCTGTTCACCGAGCGGTACAACCCCAAGGCGGGGCTGCTTAGCGGGACCTTCACGGGCACAACCAGCGATTTCACGGTCGGCAACCTGCTGCTCGATGAGCTGGATTCCGGTGACTACTACGGCCCCAAGGGCCGGTTCGCGGTCCATCACGCCGAGTTTCGCGCGCAGGTGAGCAAGCTCATCTCCAAGCACCCCGACTGGTTCCCGCCCGCACCCGAGACCAAAGAACTGATGGGCGGTGTCGGCGGGATGATGAAGCTGACCCCGTTCGGCGGCGATAAGGACAAGATCATGAAGGCGTGCAAGTACGCCTACGACGAAGGCGTGATCTGCTTCTGGTGCGGGCACGGGCCGTTCCATGTTCGGATGCTCCCGCCATTGCCGGTCATGAAGATGGAGGACTGGCCCCGGGTGTTCGGGTGTCTCGAGCGTGCGCTGGCCAGGGTGGCGGCGGAGTGAGTGCGCGGTGGTATGGACGCGGTGAGGGCGGAAGGAGCCGTTGATGTATGTGATCCGAAGGGCCAAGGCCGACGACATGAGCACGCTGCTGAAGATGGCCCGGATGGTCCATTTCATCAACCTGCCCGCGGACAAGGGGATCATCAACGAGAAGATCCGTTTGTCACGCGAGAGCTTCATGCGGGCGGCGGGCAACCGCAAGGCCCCCCGCCGGGCGGAGATGGTGCAGGGCGATGGCGGCATCGCCGAGAAGACCGCGGCCGCGGATCTGTTTATGTTTGTGCTTGAGGACCTCACCTCGCCGGGATGCCTGGGGACGAGCCAGCTCGTCTCGCAGATGGGCGGTCCGGGGAGTCCCAATGTTTGCTTCAAGCTCGAAACGCGGGACAAATACTCCACATCGCTCAAATACGGCACCCGCAACAGCGTCGCGCGGGTTTTCCTGGACGAATCGGGACCCACGGAACTGGGCGGGCTGATCCTCCAGCCGTCGTTCCGT
>JBBDKK010000167.1:1445-19768 GCA_040879395.1 Phycisphaerales bacterium | reverse complement strand
AAAGTTCAACGCGCTCCTGGCCGCGGCCGTAGCCGCTGGGATCGTCGATGCGGCTGGTCGCCAAAGTCGCCGCCGCACCCGAGCCCCGGTGCCGCTCCAGCATCGTTTCCAGCGTCGAAATCCTGATCAGCGGCCCGTCGCCGCAGAGCACGAACACATCCGTCCCCGCCCGCCGGGCCAGCGGAAAATCATCGATCGCGCTGACAACGGCGTGGCCGGTGCCGAGCTGCTCGTGCTGGACAGCGAACTCGATGCGATCGTCGTATCCGGCCAACGCCTCGCGGACCAGTTCCTGCTTGTAACCCACCACCACCACCACCCGCTGGCAGCCAGCCCCGAGGCACGCATCCACCACGGCGCAGACCATCGGCCGGCCGCCGACCTCAAGGCACACCTTGGGCAGGTCCGATTCCATGCGCGTGCCCTTGCCCGCGGCGAGGATGATCGCTTCGAGGCGATGATGATTGGGTTGTTCTGTTGCGTCGGCCATCGCGCCTTGGGCGGCCACGCCGGGGAGATCGACAGACATGGAAGCAGAGAAAGTTACCCCACCAAGATTTGAACTTGGACCGACTGGATCAAAACCAGCTGTGCTACCATTACACCATGGGGCAAAGTGTTGTAGGCAAATGGTTTACATCCGCCTGCTTCCTGTGTGTTTTCCGTCATCGCGGCGTGTCGCTTCAACTCCGTATCGGGGCCACGCAGGGGCGTGGCCGGTGTCCAGTCCGTCATTCGCACGGCTTGGACACGCCCGACACGAGTCAAGCACGCTTCGCCGCAGCACAGTCGCCCGGGACAAACAGCCACGGGCTTGGAGCGGGATTCACTTCGCTGCACGGCCGGGCACCAATGCCCGAACCGAAAAAGTGAACCCATCGGTGCGCCTCGGCTGATCGTGTCAGCGTCCGTCGCACCGGGCTCCGCAAGGATCAACTGTAGACCATCGCCAGCCCGATCAACAAGCCAACAGGAACGAGTTTTGCGATTTCGGTCAACCGTGGGCAAATTCACCCGTATAGCAGCGGCCGATTCCGCTTGCATTGCCAGGAAACAGCGAATTCGGCTCGCCTCAAGGCCCGCTCGGGCCGATCCCAGGGTATCCCGGTCAGGGATGCCTGGCAGCCACAACAAGTGCCGTTTCACCAGTAGGAACTCAGCCCCCCCGTCGCTGATCTCCAAGGACGGTGATCCGGTGCGAGCATAGAAAGGTCTCATTGATGATCCAGCGTCCGCACAGTCCTTCCCGACATGTCCCCATTTCCGGGTTGCTGGCCGCCCTGGCCGGAACGATCCTCATCGGTTGCTCCGGCCAGACCACCGAGCGGGCGGGCCTGGCCCAGCCAGCCGCGTACCAGCCAGAGGGCTCAGAAGAAGCCGCACCGCTCCCCGCCGATCAGCGGCCGGACCCGATCGTGATCGGGGACAGAGCGCAGTTTGTGCGCACCAAGGTCGTGCCCACGATCTTGGATACGACCACCCTGGCGACTCAGCGGCAGAAGACCGAGCCGTTCGACGGCGATGTCCGGATGATCAAGCACCAGCTCCCCGCCCATTCACGCGACAAGACGCTGGTCCAGGAGCCCGACAACGACCGCACCCTACCCGTCGGCCAGGCCGCGGAAATGGACCGCGTCAACATCGCCGGCGGCACCGGGTTCCCCGGAATCTCCCAGACCGAGTGGTCGCCCCCGGACCCGAACATCGCCGTGGGTCCCAATCACATCGTCGAGACCGTCAACGCGGCCATCGCCTTCTACGACAAGGACACGGGCAACGAGATCTTCTCCGCCCACCTGGGAACGCCGGGCAACCCCGGGTTCTTCGAGACCGTGGGCGCGGATTCCAACTTTGTCTTTGACCCCAAGTGCTTCTATGACCACAAATCGGAAAGGTTCGTGGTGATCGCGCTGGAGACCAGCGGCGCATCGTGGATCGACATCGCCGTCTCCGATGACGACGATCCCAGCGGCGTCTGGTACCGCTATCGCACACCCTCGGTGATTCAGGTCGGCAACGCCTCCTACTGGGTCGACTACCCCGGCTTCGGCTTCGATGACCACGCTTGGTATGTCACCGGCAACCTCTTCCATCTCAGCGGCCCCGGCCCGGGGTTCGCCGGCCAGCTCTTCCGCATTTTCGAAAAGGCCCCCATGCTCAACGGCGATCCGGTCGACATGACCGACTTCGCGCCAGACACCGGGGCGTCGCTGCAGGTCGCACAGATGTTCGGTGATGCCCCCCAGTGCTACTTCCTCTCCCGGGCGACATCCAGTTCCCTGGACCTGTGGACGATCAACAATCCTGTCACCACGCCCAGCATCCAGCGGACCACCGTCACGCAGCTCAGTTCCGCTGGGGGCCCGTCGCAAGACGCGCCGAACCCCGGCGGCGGGCAGATCTCCACGCTCGATGGCCGCCTGATGAATGTCCATTACCGTGATGGAAACCTCTACGCCGGGCACGGCATCGACGGGGCCTCCGGCACCACCGTGGCTCGTTGGTACCACATCGATGTCAACGGCTGGCCCAGCTCGGGGAGCAGCCCCGCCCTTGTCCAGCAGGGCGAGATCAGCGGTTCCGGCGGTCAGCATTACTACTTCCCGGCCATCTATTCCGACAAGCACAACAATGTCGCCATGGTCATGACCCGATCGAGCCCCAGCCAGTTCGCCAGCGTACAGGTCTCGGGCCGCTCTCCCGGCGACCCGGCGGGCACCATGAGCGAGCCGATCCAACTGGCCATCGGCAACAGCGGCGCCGATGGACGCTGGGGTGACTACCTCGATATCGCCACGGACCCCGATGACGATTCCACCTTCTGGGTCATCGGTATGTATCAGGAGAACTTCGGCTGGCAGACATGGATCGACAAGTTCACCATCACCGCCCCCTGCCCGGCAGACTGGAACGGTGACGGCGACCTGAACTTCTTCGACATCTCCTCCTACCTGTCAAACTACAACGGCCAGGTCCCCATCGCGGACCTCAACGGCGACGGCATGTTCAACTTCTTCGATCTCTCCGCCTACATCCAGCTCTTCAATCAGGGCTGCCCGTAAGCATCACATCCTGTAGACACATTGGCCCCGCCGGATCCGGCGGGGCCTTTTTCATGGTCGGTTGTATGCTGGGAACCGGGGTGTCAGTCGGTCGAGTCGTCGTCTTCGATCGCCTCGTCCTCGCGGACCGCGGCCTCACCGATGAGCTGGTAGCAGGTGGCCATCAGGCCGATCAGCGGGAATCGCCCATCGGTGAACGGGCTCGGGCCCAGTCGCCGCAGGAGCACGCAGTTGACCGTCGGCGGCTCGATGGGGGTGTCCAGCTCCCGAAGCTCCACGCCGACCTCCCAGAAGGAGTCCATCGCGTCTTCCAGCGGCGGAGAGGAGATGTCGGAGACGCCGGGCACATGCTGGTGAAGCACCGGGGCCGGGCCGGGGCCCTGCACGCCCACGGCCCGTTTCTGGCGCAGGCCGTCGATTAGCTCCTGGCCCGGCATGCCGCGCAGGCCGAAGACGAGCATGGGGTCCTCTCCCAGCCGCTCGGCCAGCAGGGCCGTCAGGCACACCGCGTGCTTGCACCACGGCTGGTCCTTGCTCCAATCCGGACATGAACACGCCGGGGTGATGTCCGCCGGCTCTGCGGGGAAGAGCTTGAGCCCCATCGGCGCGAATACATCCTCGATGTTGCTGGGCAGCTCACCGGCGAGCAGCTTGGCGGCGTATCGCACCTGATCGGCCATGGCCGCGATGACCCGCTCCTGGTCCTCGACGCTGAAATGCTCCAGTTCAAGACTCGTCGTGTACGGCTTGTCGCTGCGCCCCTGGATGATGCCCTCGCAGAGCGTCTGCTCGATGGTCAGCCGCTTGGTCTGGCCCTGGCGGGCGTATTCGATGCCGTCCTTGAAATCTTCGGGGGTCGATCCCGACTCGGCCACGCGGAGCAGGCGTTGGGTGACCCAGCTCTGCGGGGCTTCCCCGGCCTTGAGCTTGAGTTTCACCCCGCCGCGGACCCGGCGCGGGTTGACCAGCGACTTACGCGAGGACCTGAAGGAGGCGTACTGGGGCTTGATCTTCTTGGGAGCCGTCGGGACCGATGCGCTCAGCGTGGGGCGGGAGCTGATATTCATCACCCGATCCTCCCGCGGGGGCTCGGGCTTGCGCTCCGGCGCGGGCTGGGCCTTCTTGGTGCCGGCCTTTCGGGTCGTGGGCTTCTTGGCGGCTGCTTTCTTGGCAGCGGGCTTGGCGGATCCCTTGGGCGAAGCCTTCGCCGATTTCCCGGTCTGATTCTCCGAGGCCTTGTCAGGACGAGATGTGTTTTTCTCTGCCATGGTCCTGCCTCACATATCGTCGGCGATGGTGTCGGCCCGCAGGGCGAGCAGCTCACGCAGCTTGTCGGTTCCCAGCTCGGTGAGCCAGCGCTCGCCGTGGCCGATGATGTTCTCGGCGAGTTCGGTTTTGGATTCGATCATCTCATCGATCCGCTCTTCCAGCGTGCCGCGGACGATGTACTTGTGTACCTGCACCGTCCGCGTCTGCCCGATGCGGTAGGCCCGATCGGTCGCCTGGTTTTCCACGGCGGGGTTCCACCAGCGGTCGAAGTGGAACACATGCGTCGCTGCCGTCAGGTTCAGGCCCACGCCGCCGGCCTTGAGCGAGAGGATCAGGATCGGGGTTTTGCCCGTGGCCTCCTGGAACTCGTCGATCATCTTCTGCCGCTTGCCCTGGGGCGTGCCGCCGTGGAGGAAGAGCACATCCTTGCCCAGCTCGTGGCGGAGCATGTTGCTCAGGATATGGCCCATCTGCCGGAACTGGGTGAAAATCAGCGCCTGGTCGCCCTCGCTGATCAGCTCGGAGGCCTGCTCGAGCAGGCGCACGCACTTGCCGCTGCGCATCGGGTCGATCGTCTTGCCGAACTGCGGGTCGGCCTCCTTGAGCATCTGGGCCGGGTGGTTGCAGATCTGCTTGAGCTTGATCAGGGCCGCCAGCACCAGCCCGCGCCGGTGGATGCCCTCGCTCTCGTCGACATCGGTCAGCATCCGCTGCACGCAGTTCTCGTAGAGCTTGGCCTGCTCTGGCGTCAGGGCGCACCATTCCTTGCTCTCGATCTTGCTGGGAAGATCCGAGACCACCGTCGGGTCGGTCTTGACACGGCGGAGGATGAACGGCGAAACCATGGACCGCAGCCGGTTCATCTTGTTCTGATCCCGGTGCCGCTCGATGGGCAGCGAGAACTTCTTGCGGAATGTCCCCGCCGAGCCCAAATATCCCGGGTTGAGAAAGTCCATGATCGACCACAGCTCGCTCAGCCGGTTCTCCACGGGCGTGCCGGTCAGGGCGATCCGCTTGGGCGCGTTGATGCTGCGGACCGCCTGGGACTGCTTGGCCGCGGGGTTCTTGATGAACTGTGCCTCGTCGAGCACCATCCGGCCCCACCGGACAGTGTCGATGATGTCGCGGTCACGATTGGCCAGCGCGTAGGTCGTGAGTATCAGATCCGCCTCGGCCACTTTGGACGCGAAAGTGTCATCGGTGATGCGGTCCACCCCGTGGTGCACCATCACCCGCAGGGAGGGGGCGAACTTCTCCGATTCCTTCATCCAGTTGCCGATCACCGACATCGGCACCACCAGCAGCGTCGGGTCCACGGTGCCCCCGGCGGCGACCTTGCGTTCGTGCACGAGCAGCGCGAGCATCTGGATCGTCTTGCCCAGGCCCATGTCGTCGGCCAGGCACGCGCCGAAGCCGAACTGCTCCATGAACGCCATCCAGCTCATCCCGCGGGCCTGATAGGGACGCAGCGTCCCGTTGAAGTTCTCGGGGGCATCGAACTCGGGCAGCGGGATCGATGCGCCGTTCTCGCCGCCGAGCAGCGAAGCCACCCAGCCCGTGGCCTCCAGGCCCGTCACCGGCAGCCCGGTCTGCGCGGAATCCGACGCCAGGGCGAGCTGCATCGCCTCGCCAAGCTCCATCTCCCCGCCCGGGTTCTCGCTGATGAACTTGATCGCGTTCTGCACATCCTCGGGGCGGATCTCCACCCACTTGCCGCCGATGCGGACTAGCGGCACCTGCTGCTGGGCGAGCTGCTCGAACTCGTGGAGCGTGAGCGTCGTGTCGCCGATGGCGATCTCCCAGTGGTACCCGATGAGCGAGTTGAGCCCGAGCTGTGGGACCGCGGCGTCCGGGTCCCCGGATTCGTCGAAGAGACCCTCGGCGGATTCGGACTCGATCTTGAGCCGTGCCCCGAGCCGGCCGCTGGGCGACTCCCACCACGGTGGGCTCTGGACCGCGAAGCCCTGCTCTTCGAGGATCGGCTTGATCTCCCGCAGGAAGGTGTACGCCTCCTGCGAGTCGATCAATATCTCGATGGGCTCGGCATTGTCCATCGCGTCTTCAAGCCGCTTGTAATAGCGGCTGGCCCGGCCCAGCTCGGCCATCAGCAGTTCCTGGGGGTTCTCCAGCGTCAGGCCCTGGATCACGATCCGTTCGCGCGAGATCAGCCAGATGTCCGAGGCACGCAGGACCACCTCCGGCTCGTCCACGCTCTGGATGAAGAAACTCAGCGACCACTTCACCGTGTCATCGGGCCGCGAGATATCCGGGGCCAGCCCGTCGCCGATGGGCTCGGTGATCCGCAGGCCGAAACGCCACACGCTCGATTCGCCACGGTCCTCAAGTTCGGAGATCCATCGCCGGACCTTGCGGGCGATCTCGGCCCGCTGCCCCGAGACGCTTGGCACCTCCTCGGTCGCGTCCAGAAGCCCGTACAGCCACGCCACCTGTGGGTCGCTGTCGGGGTCCGCGTCCTCGACCGTGTCGAACATCTCCTCGCCGATCATCGTGGCCCGACACCGAGCGTCGGTCACCGCGGCCAGGAAATCCGTCGTCAGACTCCACGCGTCGTGCGCGTGCTCATCCCCCACCGCCCGCGCCACCCCCGGCATCGAACGCACCAGCTTGTTCACACGCTGGGCTGTCATGGAATCGCTCAGCCACGGCCACCAGCCCGCCGTCAGCTCGCCCTGGGCGTCCTGGAGGATCATCGGCACCACTCGATGGCCCGCCATCAGGTGCGATGCCAGGCGCGAGGCGGCCACAAAGTAGCGGATCCCCGCCCCCAGCGTGTAAAACGAATCGTCGTCTTCCCGCTCGGCCCGCTCCGCACGGCCCGCCAGCGACTCAAGGACCGGGCCCGCATCCGCGGGCGCCACGGCGATGGTCGGGACCGCGTATTCCCGCAGAACCGGCGAGCCGTCCCCCCGCTCATGACCCATCAGGCGCGACATGGGCGCGCTGGGGAGCGGGGCATCCTCGACGGAGGGCAGGCGCAGGGCGATATGGCTTTCCTCGCCGCGGATGCCGACCGGGCGGACCGCGAAAGGATGCACGGGCAGGTCCGTATCGAGCCCGTCGACGCCGCCCGCATCGGGGCTGGCCGTCTCGCACCAGAGGTGCAGCGCGCCATGCGTCCAGTTCGCGTGAATCACCAGGGCCGAGAGGTCGGCCGCTTGCACAGGCATGTTGATCACAGATGCGGCTCCCATGGCGCGGGTCTCAGACACCGCCCTCCCGCTCCGCAAACACGCGCGGGAGAATCGGTGCCGATCAATGCCCTCTCACGGGCAGGGATCGCGGTCTCGGAATAGGGGAGCAGGGACTCGAACCCTGAACCTGCGGCTTAAAAGGCCGATGCTCTACCGATTGAGCTACTCCCCCATCGCTGGAAAAGCGTGAAAATTCAGCACTGGAACCTATTCGGGGTTTTCCAGAGAGACAGTGTACGCACGAACTTCCCGCAAAGCACGCCCACCTTCACCACTTCATCCCCGATCCATGCCAACTTCCGGCCTTTTTCCGCTCCCCGGGGCGTCCGCCGGGCAATGCCGCATAAGCACCTCCAGATGCCGGGCCGAGGCACCCTGCTGCGCCCGCACGCAATCCCGCGCCCGCTCGCCCATCTCTTGTCGGCGGCTGGCATCGCTGAGCAGACCTGCGATCGGCGATGCCAGATCGGGGGGCTCGATGACCGCGATCCCACCCGCGGCCTTGAGCGGCTCGATGATCCGCTGGAAATCGCTGTGGGCCGGGCCGATCAGCACCGCTTTGCCCATCGCCGCCGGCTCGATGGGGTCCGAACCGTAGAGATCGCCGAAGGACCGCCCGATGACCACCACATCGGCCAGCTCGTAGACGCTGGAAAGCTCGCCGATCGTGTCCAGCAGGAACCGCTTCGCCCCCGGCTTTGATTCGCTGCGGGATCTCCGCACGCACCCGGGCATCGCCGCCGCCGCCTCGTCAAACCGCTCGACCTTCCGCGGGGCGGCGATCAACTGGACATCGCTCGCCACCGCCCCGTGCAGCATCGCCTCCTCGCCCGGACCGGTGGACCCCGCGACCACGATCGGCCGGTCCAAGTCCACCCCCATATCCGCGGCGATCTGAAGGGCTTTGGCCGAGGGGCCTTCATGCCGCCCGGGATCCACCGAATCCCACTTCATCGAGCCGGTGATCGAGACCCGATCCGCCGGAACCCCCATCGCCCCGATCCTTTGCGCGTAATCCCGGTCCTGGACGCACGCGAAGGCCAGACGCCGGAAAGTGGGCCTCAGCAGCGGGCGAAGGCGGCGGTATCCTTTATAAGAGCGCGCCGAGAGACGACCATTGATTAAACCAACCGGGATGCCCCGCTGTGTGCATGCCTTGATGAAGTTGGGCCAGACTTCCAGTTCCACCAGACCCACCACATCCGGGCGGACCGTATCCAGGAACCGCCGGACCATCCACGAGCAGTCCAGCGGGTAGCGGACGACCTCGACGCCCTCAGCCTCCCCGTACAGCGATCGGGCCCGGGTCAGCCCGGTATCGGTGGTGGTCGATACCACAACATCCGCTTTCTGGGCCAGAAGGGGCACCAGCGTCCGCAGGGCGTTGACTTCCCCGACCGAAACCGCGTGGAGCATAACTCTTGGCCGTCTCGATCCGGCGGGATCGCGGGCGACCATGGATCCCACATACCCGAAGCGTTGATCCCATCCCCCACGCTTCTTTCGCATCCACAGCGGCGATGTGACGATACCAAGAGGAAGATAGACCAGATCAAGCAGATTCACGGTTCTCTAGGATAGCCCATCGACATACCCCCTACATCCCCTCTTCCCCGTGCCCCTTCCGCCGAAGCCGAGGGACAGGAGATCGCCGTCACCGGTGCCACCGGGTATGTCGGTGGTCGCCTGGTCACCTCATTGCTTGATGCCGGCTACCGCGTTCGCTGCCTGGTCCGCGAACCACGCAAACTCGGGCAGCGGCCGTGGGCCAACCATCCATCCGTTTCCGTGATCAAGAGCGATCTGGGCGAGGACGATGCGCTCGCCGAACACATGCGTGGCTGCGAAGCGGCCTACTACCTCATCCATTCCATGGCGGTAGGCAGCACCGATTACGCCCGGCGCGATCGGGAGCTGGCCACACGCTTCGCCGGTGCTGCCCGCGAAGCCGGGATCGGCCGCATCATCTATCTCGGGGGCCTGGGGGAAATGGGTGAGGACCTCAGCGAACACCTCTCCTCGCGGCGGGAGGTCGAGCGGATCCTCGCATCCACCTGCGTTCCGCTCACCGCCTTTCGGGCGGCGATGATCATCGGTTCCGGATCGGCCTCCTTCGAGATCCTCCGCTACCTGGTGGAACGCCTTCCCGTGATGATCACCCCCTCCTGGGTCCGCACGGAGTCGCAGCCGATCGCCATCGCCGATGTCCTCCACTGTCTCGTTCGCTGCCTGGCCGTGCCCGAGACCGCCGGGCAGACGCTCGAAATCGGCGGAAGCGATGTGTTCACATACAGCCAACTGATGCGCATCATGGCCGAGGAACTCGGTCTCCCCAGGCGCGTCATCATCCCCGTGCCCGTGCTGACCCCGCGCCTGAGTTCGGGCTGGATCAGTCTCATCACGCCCGTTTCCTATGCCATCGCCCGCCCGCTGGCCGAGGGGCTCAAAAACAGAGTGGTGGTGAACGACCACCGCGTGCAGGACCTGATGCCTCACGAGCCACTGAGCACGCGCCAGGCAATCTCCCGGGCCCTCGAACGCATCGACGCACACCAAGTGACGACCCGCTGGTCCGTCGCCGGGCCGGTCCCGGGCGACCCGGACTGGGCCGGTGGAACCGTTATGGTCGATGAACGATCCGTCGAGATCGACGCATCCCCGGCGGAGGTCTTCAATGCGGTCTGCCGGATCGGCGGCGGGCACGGGTGGTACGCCGGAGACCTGCTTTGGCGGATCCGCGGCTGGATGGACACCCTCGTGGGCGGCCCCGGGCTGCGGCGCGGACGCCGCGACCCGGAACAGATCGAGTTCGGCGAAACCCTGGATTTCTGGCGCGTCGTGGGCATCGAGCAGGATCGCTCGCTCTCCCTGCTGGCGGAGATGAAACTCCCGGGCGTGGCGAACCTGCACTTCGACCTCGTATCCACGGGCCAGAGCACCCGGTTGACCATGACCGCCCGCTTCGCGCCGCGGGGCATCGTGGGCATCATCTATTGGTACAGCGTGCTCCCGCTGCACCACCTCGTCTTCGCGGGGATGCTCCGGGGCATCAAACGGGCGGCTGAGGACATGAATAAAGCCTGAACGCGTTCCCTTTGTCCTTCAGTGACCGACGCATCCGTACCATCATCCATGCCCCGCGACCTGCGAACCCGAGACCGCCAGCCGGAACTGATGGATGATCCGCGGCTCGACGAGCGCTCCCACCGGGCCGCCCTGCGGGGGCTGGCCCGGCTCAACCGGATCGCGGGAATAGACCGGTCGGTCTGGAAGCCGCTGCAACCCATGCTCCGGGACCGTTCGGCCGATCACTCGCCATCTCGCGTGCTGGATGTCGCCGCCGGATCGGGCGACCTGCTGCTCAACTTGGCACGACGGGCCGGGGCAGCGGGGATCCCGATTGAACTGGTCGGCTGCGACATCAGCCCCCGCGCATGCCATGAAATCGAAAAGAACGCGTCCGATGCCGGGCTGGCCATCACCGCCTTCCGCGCCGATGTTCTCGCCAAACCCCTCGTCGACAACGCCAATAAGCCGCCCTACGACATCGTGATGTGCCATCTCTTCCTGCACCACCTCGACGAGGAGGGGATCATCACCGTGCTACGGCGCATGAAGCAGGCCACCGCGCGAGCCGTGCTGATAACCGATCTCGTCCGATCGCGGCGCGGGTACCTGCTGGCCTGGCTCGCCTCGCGCCTCTTCACCCGCAGCCGCGTGGTCCATACCGATGCCCTGCTCTCCGTCCGTGGCGCGCTGACACCCGATGAACTGGCCCGGCTCGCCGAGCGGGCGGGTCTGCGGGATGCACGCATCCGCCGGGTCTGGCCGCAGCGGATGCGGCTGGTGTGGACACCATGATCCCGGCAGCCCCAACAAACTCGCCCACAGCCGTGGTCATCGGCGCGGGCCCCGCCGGATCGATGGCCGCGTTCCTGCTTGCCCGCCGGGGCATCGACACGCTCCTTGTTGAGCGGGCCCGCTTCCCGCGCCCCAAGGTCTGCGGCGGGTGTCTGGCTCAGAGCGGATACCGGATGCTCGAATCCGTCGGGCTCCACACGATTCCAGCACTGGCGAACACGGGCAGGGTCCAAGCCCTCAAGCTCACCGGTGCCGGAAAGGAACTGACGCTCAATGTCCCCCCCTACCGTGTGGTCGATCGGGCCGCGTTCGACCGGCAACTCGCCGACCGGGCCGTGGGTGCAGGGGCAGCGATTGTGGATGAAACAACGGCCCGCGTACTACCTGGCGGACGCGTCGAACTGCAAACACACGGCGGGCCCGCACGGACGCTCGAGCCGCGGGTCGTGATAGTCGCCGACGGGCTCAAGGGCGCATCGCTCAGGGACCATCCCGGTTTCGCGTGGCGGGTCGCCCCTTCGGCACATGTCGGGATCGGGGCGATCGCCGGGCATCGTCCCGCATCGTGTCAAGCAGGGGCGATTTCCATGCACCATGCACCCTACGGCTACATGGGCCTGGCTCCACTGGACGGCGGCCGGGCGATTATCGCCGCGGCGGTTTCGCCGCGTTGGATCAGCGATCACAGCGATTCCCCGCCATTGATCGCCCTGGCGCGGTCGCTGGGCGTGGACCTCGATCCCGGGATCCCGCTCACCGGCACGCGCGGCGCACCCGCGCTCACGCGAGCCCGCGAGCGGATCGAGGCCGGCGGGCGGGTTTTCCTGATCGGGGACGCGACCGGCTATGTCGAGCCATTCACCGGTGAGGGCATGAGCTGGTCGCTGGAGGACGCCGTGAGGGTCGCTTCGCACGCCCGCGCCGCGATCGACAACCGGTACACCGTGGGGAGCTGGACTTGCCAGCATACGCGCAGCAACCGCCGCCGCAGATGCTTATGCCACGCAACGGCCCGGCTCCTGCGTCGCCCGCGCCTGGCCGCGGGTGCCATGTCGATCTGCGCCCGCCGCCCAGCCTGCGCCGTGGCTCTTCAGTCGATGATCCGCACCCTCCAGCACGGCCGCCCGCCGGGGATCGAGGGCGCGTGAACGGCCCATCCATCATCGGAATCGGCACCGCCGTCCCCGAACACGGGATCTCCCAGGAGCAAGCCGCCGAACTGGCCGCCCGCTTCGACCCCGGCAACGGGCGTGCGGTCCAGGCGCTGTATCGCCGATCGGGCGTGCTCCAGCGCGGATCGGTGATCGCCGACGATGCGGGCCAAATCGAACTGTTCAGCCCGGACGCCCCGCTGCCCACCACCGCCGAGCGGATGGGGCTCTATGACGATTTCGCCACGCACCTGGCCGAGCAGGCCGCCAGATCGGCGATCGATCGCTCCGGCGTGCGGCCCAACACCCTCACCCACCTGATCACCGTCTCATGCACTGGCTTCGCCGCGCCGGGTGTGGATTACGAGCTGATCCGGCAACTCGGGCTCGGGGCCGATGTCCGCCGGACGCATATCGGATTCATGGGTTGCCACGGCGCGGTCAACGCGCTGGCCGTGGCCCGGGACTTCGTCCGCGCCGAGCCGGGGTCACGGGTCCTCATCTGCTGCGTGGAGCTGTGCTCGCTGCACTTCGAAGCCACCCCCGACGCCCAGGGGGCCGCCGCCGCGGTCATCGCCGCGGCCCCGCCGGGCCCCATGTCCATCACCGATGTCGCATCCATCATCATCCCTGACACACGCGACCTGATGAGCTGGTCCATCGGCGACCGGGGCTTTCGCATGCGTCTGTCACCGTCGGTCCCGGTCGTGCTGGGTGAGCATATCCCCGCGTGGATGAACCGCTGGCTGGGAAAATCGGGGCTGACGGTCGGTGATGTCGGTTCGTGGGCGATCCATCCCGGCGGGCCGCGGGTGCTCTCCAGCATTGCCGAAGCTCTGGGGCTCAACGGGTCCGCGATCGAGGCATCACGCGAGGTGCTGGCATCCCACGGGAATATGTCCTCGGCCACGCTGCTCTTCATCCTGGACCGGCTCGCCCGGGCGGACGCGCCCTCGCCGACGGTCGCCCTTGCGTTCGGGCCGGGGCTTGCGGGCGAGGGGATTCGGCTGGGGGCCTGAGGCATCCGGACCCGGTTGGATCGGAATGCAATGTCAACCCGGGAAATAGGCGAGGAGGGACTCGAACCCACGACATTTCGCGTGTAAGGCGAACGCTCTAGCCAACTGAGCTACTCGCCCGGGATCAACAACTATAGACACCCAGCGATCATGCTCGTAAACACGCCGGGTCCAAAAAGAGATCGTCCCGCCAAGGAGGGAACTTGGCGGGACAAGAGAACGGGAATCGCTTGACGGTCAAAGGTGTGCAGTACCGTTGACCAGCGGCACCGGTTCTCCCCACGATCTCAGAGAGGGTGACACAACGGCGTCAAGATACTCGATCTTCTTGCCCGTTTGTATTCCTACCTCCGAAAACATGTCATAATTACCATTGCCAAAAAAGAAATGGGTCGTTTACCTCCAGCTATTTATCCACAATTGGGTCACGCCACATTACCGGACCTAGTGGTGCGCCAATGGAAGCACATCATGTAAATGCTGGGCCTATTCTTGCCCCATGAGTTCTCCATCAGCCGCTAAACATCCTCGGGTCTGCCGCGTTGGGGAACATTCTCTAGGTCCGAATAATCCCCTGGCAATCATCGCTGGCCCCTGCACGCTCGAATCCCTTGAGTTGGGACTCGAGGTCGGTCGCCACTGCAAGAGCGTCTGCGATTCGCTCGGGCTGCCGTATATCTTCAAGGCCAGCTTCGACAAGGCCAACCGATCCTCCATCAAGTCCAAGCGTGGCATCGGTTTAGATCAAGGGCTCGAGCACTTCGCGGCCATCAAACACGAACTGGGCGTCCCCACCACCACCGATATCCACCAGCCGTACCAGGCCGAGGCGATCGCCGAGGTGGTGGACCTGATCCAGATCCCCGCGTTCCTGTGCCGCCAGACGGACCTGGTCGTCGCGTCCGCCCAAGCCGCCCAAGCCCGCGGCCGGGGCGTGAACATCAAAAAAGGCCAGTTCCTGTCGCCGGGCGAGATGGCCGGCCCGGTCCGCAAGGCCACCGAGGCGGGCTGCGAAAACCTCATGCTCACCGAGCGGGGCACCTTCTTCGGCTACCACCGCCTGGTCAACGATTTCATCGGCATCGCGGACATGATGGAGCTTGATTGCTACAAGTTCTCCGATCTCGGCTCACCACCAGTCTGCTTCGATGTCACCCACTCGACCCAGCTCCCGGGCAGCGGCGAGCAGACGGGCGGACGCCCAGATCGGGCGCTGCAACTGGCCAAAGCCGCGACGGCGATCGGTGTGCATGCGCTGTTTGTCGAGTGCCACCCAAGCCCGAAGGAAGCATGGTCGGACGGGGCGACGCAGGTGGGTTTTGGGTTGTTTGAAGAGATCATTACGGCCTGCGCCTCCATCTATCATCGATGATCTCTACGAGCAGATTACAACCATTCAAGCCGGGGAACTGGACGCGAGACACGATGATCTTCGCAGTCCTGATCGCGATCGTGACCGCGGTTCTGGGCATGGATATCACGGTTGTTTTCGTTGCTGCGCTGGTGCTGATTCCGCTGGCACGACACTTTGATTTGAAAGCGCAAACCAAGAGCATGCTCATCGGACTTGAGGACGAGGGCTTTGTACCATGCCAAATCGAAGATCTTGATCCCGGATTTGTAACCGCCGTGAAATCGCTGAAGATCGTTTCACTCCGCAAGAAACAGGTCCGGGCGTGCGCGGTGGGCGTACTCGAAGACCGCGAAATCGTACTCCTATTAACCAAAGGATCTGATTCCGAACAGAATCGGGTGTGCTGCGGCATATGGAGCACGGAGGAGTGGCCCAAGTCCACCATTCGCAAACGGGCTCCGATCATTGACCTGCTTCAGAATGCGAAGACCGTTGGGCATCCCCAGTTCGACAAGCATCGCAGGTTGTTGAGCGATGCACCAGAACTGATGTGTCCATTAATCTCCGAGTTAATCAGGTACTTCCCGACCCCGGAAACAAGTCACAAAAGCTTTCGGATAAGCTCCGAGAGTCCCGCCGATGAGCGGTGGGGATTTCACGGCAGCTGGATTGTTGCCACGGATGAGCAAATTCATACAGCCGAGGGCATGCTCCAGATAGTTCATTATCTCGTTCGGTTCGTGCATGAGGCCGAAGGCATTTTACGCGAAATGAGACAGATGTCCTCGATCCAGTGCCAGAACTGAATCCATAAAATCCAAACGAGACTGCATCACAGCTTGTATACTGAATACATGGACGAACGCAAGATGCAAGATGGATACACCTGGGCCCGCTCAACCATGCGGGTGATAGGCCCGGTCCTTGCAGTTGTGGGTGGGATTCTGGTCTTAGTCGGTTTTATCGCGTTACTGGGTGCCGCTACATCGATTGGCAACCGCCCACCGGGAGCGGGGATACCCAAGACTTTCATTCTCGCGTTCCCAGGCATCCTGCTGCTGGGTGTTGGCCTATTCATGACCAAGGCGGGCTACCTCCGCGAGGTGTCGCAGTACGCCGCGAAGGAGACCTCGCCGGCGGTGCGAACCACGACCACGACCGTTCGATCGGCGTGGACCGATGATAGTGTGCCCTGCCCGAGCTGTGCCCGCCCCATCGAACCGAACTCGAAGTATTGCCCGAAGTGCGGCGTCATGGTCTCCGGCGGCACCTGCACGGTCTGCCAAGCGCCGTTTGAGAGCGATGACAAGTTCTGCGCTTCGTGCGGCACGGAGGTCGAGTTGTGAGCACCGATCCGGACCGCTGGAAAATCACAGATTTCGCAGGCGGGCTGGTCGGCGGATCGATCCTCGGGTTGCTCGGCCTGTGGATGCTGCTGGACCCCGATTGACGCGAATCCCGCAATGATGCGGACGGCGTGCGATTGCTCGCAAAGCTGCTCGATGCGGTCTGGTCGACAGCGGGCGGCATCGGGTTTGTGATTCTGGGCACCCTGATCTTTGTCGCGACGGTCTACCAACTCGTGAAGCAGTACAACTAACCAGATGCGGTGCAAGGGACGAAGACTCCTGCATCCCTCACGGCCTCAAGAACCTGCAGGAAGCGAAGACGCCACCTGCAAGGTACCCAGAACATAATGTACATAATAAAAAAACCGCTCCCTCACGGGCGCGGCTCGTTTCAGTTCTGATATGCCCGCTCGATCAGTTTGCGTGGGCGGTCCGGTAGTCGCGGAGCCACTGGGGGCGGGCGACATCTCCCTCGACGGGATCGACATGCACGCGGCCGTTCTTCTGGAAGACCACCTTGCCGGTGGCAACCGCGAAGAGGGTGTCGTCCTTGCCCTTACGGACATTGAAGCCGGGGCTGAACTTGGTGCCGCACTGGCGGATGATGATCGCGCCGGGCTTGGCGAACTCGCCGCCGAAGAGCTTCACGCCGCGGTACTGGGCGTTGGAGTCGCGTCCGTTTTTGGTCGAGCCCTGGCCTTTTTTGTGCGCCATAACAGGTTCTCCGGTGAATCTCAGCGGGCTTGGGGCCCGTCGGGGGTGTTTTCTCAGTGGCGAGGGGTGCCGATGCACCTCAAGTCATGGGGACAGTCGCGGGGACAAGCGTAGGCCGGCAATGGGGCGTGGTCCAGACCCTGTGGGGGTCCAAATCGGCTTCCCAGCCGGCCCGAATATCAGTGCCGAGCGGCGTTTAACGCATCACCCATCGCTTCTCGACCAGCTCAAAGGGCCTGCTGCCCTGCCGGGCAATCTGTCCGGGGGTGGAATACCTGAGCATCAGGGTTTTGCGGAGGGTGTACCGCTGGGGGTTGCTGGTGTTTCGCCCGACAACATAGGACTGGAACTCCCCGCTGAGACCGGCGAAGAAAACGGTCACCTCGTCGGCCTGGAGGTCCTCGGCGGGCCAGATCACAATGCCATCGCGGGCGTGCTCCACGCCCTCAAGGACATTGGAAACGATCTCGATCTGGGATTCGAGCAGCGGGTTACGCAGGCGGGCCATGATCTCCTCGGTGACCGCCGCCGAGACGCCCCGCCCGGAGCGGAGCACATTGGCGTTGTCAGTCATCAGCGAGACATCTGGGGCAAAGAGTTTGACGCCACCCCAGTGGTTGGTGACCGTGTAGGTGAGGTAGAAATAGGGGTTCATCTCCCCATTCTCCTCGACCCAGGCCAGCCGCAGGGGGCCCTCATCGAAGGTGAACTCCCATTGGGTGGCCACCGGCGATGGTTCGGGAGCCGCTGCTGCGGGTGTCGAGGCCCCGCCGATCAGCCCCAGGGCCAGCGCGGACAGGGCCCCGAGCGTCAGCGCGGCGTGTGCGAGTCGTGTTCGGGCAGGGATAGAGTGCTTCCAGTGGATCATGGGGTCTCGCTTGAATAATGGCGGCGGGAGGACTGAGGCCTGGGCAAACATGACGGAAACGGATCAGGGCGGTCAGAGTACCATATCCGATCCCGGCGCGGCAAGGTATAGTGTAGTGTTCCCCACGCGGGCGTCAAATCTATTCGCACCCGGGCGGGTGATGTTCCGTATTCTCTGCGCTCGTGCCCCAAGCCCGGTCCACGCACCGATCCGGCCCCGCCCAGCCACGCATTCGGCGTTCAACCCATGCCCGATCCCGCCCAGCAAACCCGAGTGTCGCCCCCGGACGATGGAAATCCGGGTAATGCCCCGCGGATGCGCGGCCCGTACCGGATCGCGCCGGAACTGCATTTGTGGGCCGCCGAACGCCTGGTGGCGGCCAGCAACCGGCGTGAGGCCGCCCGGCGGCTGATCGAATCGGCCCCGGCCCACGGCATCGGCCTGGACCTCATGTGGGGCACCCT
>JBBDKK010000167.1:0-1435 GCA_040879395.1 Phycisphaerales bacterium | reverse complement strand
GACGCCCCCCGCTGCCGCGTGCGGCAGGTCTGCCTGGCGGTCCCGGGTTCGGGGCGGACGGCGATGCTCTTTCTCTCCACACCCGATCTGGCCAAATCCCTGGCCCCGTTCCTCGGGCCCAAGCCCACGCAGGTCGCCGAGATCAGCGCGAGCATCGCCGCGGCCCTCGACGGGCTGCGGGACCTGGCCCCGGAGCGGGTGACGCTGGCCCAGGCCCTCATGGAGCCGCGACACGCGTGGGCGCGGAAGGCGTGTTCGGAGGCGGGGATGATCTTCGTGGGGCAACTCGACTACATGCGCAAGCCCATCACAATGAAAGACCTCACGCCCGGTCAGGAACCTGATTGGCCCAAGGGGGTCACAGTCCGACCCATCACGACGCTCGATCCCGACGCGCCAGATACGGATTTCAACAGTTTGATCGACGCCCTCAACGGGAGTTACGAGCAGACGCTGGACTGCCCAGAACTCTGCGGCCTGCGTTCGATGCCCGATGTCGTCGAGTCGCACAAGTCCACCGGGGATTACAACCCCAACCGCTGGCTGCTGATCTTCAAGGACAATCGGCCCGCGGGCTGCTGCCTGCTCTCGCACTGCCCGCTGTCCCGCGGGGCGGAGCTTGTGTATCTGGGGCTCGCCCCTACGGTCCGGGGCCTGGGGCTCGGCCGGCGTGTGCTGGAATATGCGATCCGTCGCATGGGCCCAGTGGATATCCGCGAGGTCACCTGCGCGGTCGACAACCGCAACACGCCTGCGATCGGTATCTACGAATCGCTGGGCTTCACCCGCTTCGATGCGCGCGTCGGGTTTGTCGCACCGATCTCCGCGCGTGCGTAAATGGGCCGGATCGGCCTTGGAGCGTGCCACGGCGACGGCGGTGGCGTGGGTTCAGATCGCGTGAAACTTTGTGCACACGGCGGGCCGGGTTTGTGAATAACTGAGGGCCGCGGTGGATGAAAAAAACTTTGCGCACGCTAAGTCACTGCCCCTGCACACACAGTGGTGTGCAAGCGAGTTCTTCGGGAAACAGGGCGGTTGCGAAGCGGCCCGCGAGACTCTACACTGACCCTGCCGGTTAGGATTGACCAGCACTAAACACGATCGCCGGATCTTCAGTGGGGACACTCAAGAGCCACACGCGGGTTTGATCGCCCGCATTTCTCTCGACCTTGGCACGCGGTTCCCCGTTTGCCGGGCGCGATCTGTTTGCACCGTGAAAGGACTCGATATCTCCACTCGCATTGCTCGCCCGAAGGTGTGCAAGGTGCGCGATCGGATCGCGCAGGCACACCACATCGGGCGGTCCAGGATGACCGAAGAGGCCTACGCGTGTATACCACCACCCACCCCACTCCCCCGCCCCCCCCATCCGTTCTCGCATCCCCCACCAGTCACAACCCCAGCACACACTCCGCAATTGAGGCCAGGCACGGCC
>JBBDKK010000166.1:2106-3128 GCA_040879395.1 Phycisphaerales bacterium | reverse complement strand
ATCAGCCGACCCGCTCGTCCGTAGCGCCGCCCGAGACGCCCTGCTTTCGGTTGACCATGGCGATGGCGGCGAAGAAGAGCACGAGGCCGATGCCGGGGGCGAGCCAGATGGTCTCACGCTCCATGAATCCCATCCAGAACATGGGGGCGGCGACGATGACCGCGGTCCACATGGCGTTGATTGAGATGGGCTTGCGCCCGCCGCGGGCCATGATGATGCGGTAGAGGACATAGGTGGGGAAGAGTAGGCCGTAGGCACCCAGGAAGATCCGGTAGACGATCTCGCCGCCGAGGAGCCCGGCGTGGTCTGGGAGTGAGGGGGCGATGAAACCCAGCCCGCCGGCCAGCAGGGCAATGCCGAGCAGCACGCGGTGCTCGGGGACCTTCCCGGGGATGGTGCGGATCTGGCGGAGGTGGATCCGGACGGTGAATATCCACTGGAAGAAGATGTGTATAAAGAGGATCGCGCCGATCCAGGCGGTCCGGGTCTGGTTGACGGGTCGGCCCTCCATGGCGTCGTTGATCAGCCCGGCGTACTGGGTGGTGAGCAGGATCATCAGCGCGAAGAAGACTCCGAAGCTGAGTGTGAAACCGATGCGGCCGTTGCGGCGTGTGTCGAGCTGCTGGCGTGCGTAGTGGAAGGTGACATCGAGGTACGGGCAGAGCAGGAAGCCGAACGCGCTGACGGGCAGCATCCACAGCACGCCCGCGTTGCTGGGGTGCTCTTCGTGGAATCGTGTGATCGAGGGGCCCAGGTCGGGCAGGGCGAAGGTCGCCACCAGCACCAGCGCGCTGAATACCCACAGGACCATCGCCAGGTGCGGGACGCGGTTGAAGTACGCGGCCCGCTGTGTGACGAACCAGAAGGCGAAGACCACCGCCGCCACGCCGAACTTGTAGTTCCCGGGCATGGGCAGCGCCCATTTGAGGATTTCGAGCACCCAGAGCAGCCAGAAGACATGGAATGCGATGGTCACCGCGCTGAACCACCAGACGGCCGCG
Organism: Phycisphaerales bacterium; assembly: GCA_040879395.1. Classification (GTDB taxonomy): domain Bacteria; phylum Planctomycetota; class Phycisphaerae; order Phycisphaerales; family UBA1924; genus UBA1924. The sequence continues at coordinate 2,127 of JBBDKK010000166.1, read as the reverse complement.
GGGTGGCGGAGGACCATGGAC
>JBBDKK010000166.1:0-2096 GCA_040879395.1 Phycisphaerales bacterium | reverse complement strand
GATGATGTTGGGGATGGCGAAAACGGCGAAGCCTGCCCATCCGAAGTCGCGCATCAGCAGCACGGGCAGGAACATACCGATGCACCATGTCCACGAGCACGCGAGGTACGCGCCCCAGAGGATCGGGTTGCGGGTGGTGTTTTCGGGAGCGGTCGCGTGTTCGTCGGCGTCGATCATGCCTATTCAGCCCCGCGCTGCTTCTTGGCCTTGTGGTGGGCCTTTGGCGTGACATGGAAGGTCGCGGTGCAGCGGCCGACGCGCTTGGGCTTGGCGGGGCTGTCGCTGGGGTCCTCGACCTCGTCGGCCAGGCGGCGCTCGCTCATGGGCACCAGCACCTGGACGATGTCCATGCGGATGGCGATGTTGAACTCCTCGCCGGTGGCGACCAGGGCGTGGATGTCGTCGAGGGGGGTCATGCGGTACTCGGCGGGGCCGTGGCAGGGGCGGAGGAACTTGTACTCGAGGTGTTTGCAGACGACGGTGTAATCGCCGCCGCAGACTTTGAATACATAGTTGCCGCCGGCGATCTCGGAGTTTCCCAGCAGGGCGGCTCCGGCCATGGCGTTGTACCAGTTCTTGTTGAAGCGGCGGAAGGGAAGGGTGGCGCGGTAGGTGCTCGCGTCGGAGTTCATCTTGATGCCCGAGCGGTAGGCGTAGGGCAGCCAGATCATCGAGCAGACGCGGTTCCAGAAGTTGTTGCGGGTGGAGAGATTGGAAACGAATGCCTCGGCGCGCTCGAAGAGGGTCCGCTTCTGCTTCTTGGGGCGGATGCCATTGCCGGATTCAGTGGGGGATTGGGGCGTTTGTGCCCGCTCGCTGCCCGGCTGAGCTTGGTTTTCGGCGGTAGGGGTGGTGGCGATTTTCTTCCCGGCATCTTCTGTGTGGACATCTCCGGGCTCGCCTGATCGGCTGGCCCCCGGGGGGTCGTTCTCGGAGATGTGCTGGGTTTCGGACCTCATAACTGCACCCGATTGTAGAGCCGCGGAGGCGGCGGTATGGGGCCCTGAGAAGATTCGGAAGAGGGGACTACTGGGTTTCTTCTTGGAGGCGGAACCAGCCAGAATCGTTGTCTCGGACGCGATAGCAGGGGTTGCCCGGCTCGTGGTCGAGCAGGAGCACCCAGTCACGCTCCGCGGCCTCCTTGAGCAGCCAGTGCTTGGTGACCATGGAGGTGTAGGGCTCGACATCGTACGACAGTGAATATGGCTGGCCGATGTGGTAGTGGGTGGGCATGACATCGGGTGTGAAGACGATGGTCCGCCCCTTGTCGTCCTCAAACTTCACGGCCTGCTGGCCCCAGGTGTGGCCCGGGACGAGAAAGACGCTGATTCCGGGGAGCACCTCGGTGAGGCGGTCTTCCAGCGGGGCCTTTGGGAGTTCCTCGCGGGAGGGCTTGCGGTTGAGGGGGAAGGGGCGGGGCGAATCGACCAGGCGCAGGCGGGGCTTGCCGTGCTCCAGCGGCTGGTGCTCGTCCTCGAAGGGGAGGATGTGGTCGCGGTAGTAGGTGCGGGTCATCACGGCGTCGTTGTTGCGGGCATCGACCCATTCGCGGCGCTGGACGATGAGTTCGGCGTTGGGGAAGGTGAACTTGATGTTGGGGTTGTCGCCCGAGGCGGCCCCGGGCTTGCTGGCGACCCAGTCGGGCTCCTCGCCGTCGCGGGCGCGGCGGGTGAGCCCTCCGGCGTGGTCGAAGTGGAGGTGGGAGACGATGGTGGCGCGGATGTCGCCGACATCCACGCCAGCAGCGGTGACTTCGGACTCTACGGTGCGGCTGTCGAGCCCGAAAATGGCGGACATTTTCTCATCGAGCTTGTCGCCGGTGCCGGCCTCGATGAGGTAGCGGCGGGGCTTGCCGGTGGCGGGGTCGGGCTCAGTGGATTCGAGCAGGACGCAGTTGTGGGCCAGTTCGACGCGGTTCTTCTCGTCGGGCTCCACGGCCTTTGTCCAGAGGACGCGGGGGATGACGCCGAACATGCCGCCGCCGTCGAGGAGGAAGCGGCTGGCACGGAGGATGGTCCACTTGTATCGCATGGATAGAGGGTAGGAGAGCCGCGCGGAAAAACCGCCCGCTTGGGAGCGGGCGGCGGAGAAAATCA
>JBBDKK010000165.1:0-3138 GCA_040879395.1 Phycisphaerales bacterium | reverse complement strand
GAGGGGCCGCGGCTGCTGGCCTCGGTCGGCGACCGGCAGGCGGTGATCCTGCGCAACCACGGCCTGCTGGCCTGGGGCCAGACCCTGCCGCAGACCTTCGCCATCCTCTGGACCCTGAACCGGGCCTGCGAGATCCAGCTCGCCGGCGCCGCCCTGGGGGAGGCGATCCCGATTCCGGAGGAGATCCAGCGCAAATGCACCCGCGACGCCCTGCAGTTCAGCCCCGCCCACGGCGCCGGGCGCAACGTGTTCGACGCGATGGGCCGGCTGGCCGATCGCCGCGACCCGTCCTGGAGATCGTGATGGGGCGGTCGTGATGGGGGCGGTCGCGATGCGGCGCGGTGGTGGCCGGGAAGTGGCGGGAGCGGCGGCATGGCGCTGAAGCTGGCGGTCTATGGCCTGGGGGCGATCGGCGGCGTGCTGGCGGCGCGGCTCGCCACGGCGGGGCACGAGGTCACCGGCATCTGCCGCGGCGCCACCCTGGCGGCGGTGCGGGGGCAGGGCCTTCGGGTCACCGACGGCACGGGCACGCGCCGCATCGACCTCGCGACGACCGACGATCCCGCTTCGGCCGGGCCGCAGGACATGGTCTTCGCCTGCGTGAAGGCCAATGCCCTGCCCGATGTGGTCGATGGCCTGCGGGTGCTCTGCGGGGCCGGCACGGTGCTGGTGCCGATGGTCAACGGCGTGCCGTTCTGGTTCTTCGACGGCTTCGGCGGCAGCCTTCAGGGTTGCGCCCTGGACAGCGTGGATCCCGGCGGCGCCCTGGCTGCGGCGTTTCCGGCCGCAGGGGTGGCGGGGGCGGTGGTGCATGTCAGCGCCTCGGTGCCGGAGCCGGGGCATATCCACCACCATGCGGGGGAACGGCTGATCGTCGGGCCGCCGGTGCCCGAGGCAGCCGCCGGCGCGGCACGGGTGGCGGAGCTGCTCGCCGGAGCGGGTTTCACCGTGGAGCATGAGCCCGCGATCCGGGAGGCGGTCTGGGCGAAGCTGGCGGGGAACCTGAACTTCAACCCGATCAGCGCCCTGACCGGGGCCACGGTGGACCGCATCGCCCGCGATGCCGAGACCAAGGCCCTCTGCGTCGCCACCATGCGGGAAGTGCTGCAGGTGTCCGGGGAACTGGGCCTGTCCCTGCGGCTGGACCCGGAGGAGCGGATGGCCCTGGCGCTGAAGCTGGGCCCGTTCCGGACCTCGATGCTGCAGGATGCCGATGCCGGCCGCCGCCTGGAGCTCGACCCGATCGTGGGCGCGGTGGTCGAGATCGCGGACCGGCTGCAGATCCCGGTGCCCTATACCCGCACCCTCTACGGCCTGGCCCGCCTGCTGGACGGCAGCCTGGCGGCAGCCTGACGGGCCTCCCGCAATCCATGGAAGGCAGGTGCATATGACCGGCACAGGACGGGCGATCGACCATGTCGTCCTCGCGACCCGCGATCTGGACGGTGCGGCCGGCATCTACCAGTCGGTCGGCTTCACCCTGACGCCGCGCGCGGCGCATACCGACCGGATGGGCACTTCCAACCGGCTGGCGCAGTTCGTGGAGGAGAATTTCATCGAGCTGCTGGAGGTCGACCGGCCGGCCACCCTGGTTCCGCACGACCTGTCGCAGGCGCCGCCGTTCTTCAGCTTCGGCGCCTTCAACCGGGACTTTCTCGACCGGCGCGAGGGGGTCTCGATGCTCGTCTTCGAAAGCGGCAACGCCCGCGCCGACCTGGCCCGCTTCCAGGCGGCCGGCACGACGGCCTACGCGCCGTTCGATTTCGACCGGCTGGCCCGCCTGCCCGGCGGCGATGAGGTGACGGTCTCCTTCTCGCTGGGCTTCGCCACATCGCCCGACATGCCCCACACCGCCTTCTTCGTCTGCCAGAACCGGGCGCGGGAGCATTTCTGGAAGCCGCCCTATCAGGCGCATGCGAACCGCGCCACCGGGCTCCGCGCGGTCTATCTCGCCTCGCCCGAGCCGCAGCGCGACGCGGCGTTCATCGGCAGTCTCTTCGGCGGGGAGCTTGCCGCCATCCCCGACGGCATGAGCGTCCGCTGCGGCGAGCGCCAGGAGGTCCGCGTGCTGGCGCCGGAGGCGATCGCGCGGAAGGACCCGTCCTTCCGCGCCGACCGCAGCCTCGGCCCCCTGCTGGCAGGCGTGGCGGTGCGCACGGAGGATGCGGGCCTGCAGGCGATCCCGTCGGAGCGGGCTTGCGGGATGTTCCTGGAATGGATCGTGGAGCCGGCTGCCACCTGACCTGCCCGGGTTTCGCGGGGACCGCCGCGGGAACCGCCGCGCCTCCGTGGCGTTGGAGTCCCGGATGCCGCTTTGGCCGGGAGAGGATGAGCAGGAATGGCTGCGCCGCGCGCATACTGGAAGGGTCAGTTGCGGCTGTCCCTCGTCGCCGTGCCGGTGACGCTCTTTTCCGCGACCGAGAGTGCCAGCAAGCTCAGCCTGCACCAGATCCACAAGCCGAGCGGACAGCGGGTCCGCTACGAGAAGGTGGTGGCGGGGATCGGGCCGGTGGACACGGACGAGATCGTCAAGGGCTTCGCCCTCGACAAGGAAAGCCATGTCATCCTCGAGCCGGAGGAGCTGGAGGAGATTCGGCTGGAGAGCAAGGACCGCATCGACCTCGTGCAGTTCGTGAACCATACCGAGATCGACCCGCGCTACTACGAGCGCCCCTACTACATGGCGCCGCAGAACGAGTCCGCGGCGGAGGGCTATGTCGTGATCCGCGACGCCCTGCGCAGCGCGGGCAAGGTCGGGCTGGGGCAGATGGCGATGCGCGGCAAGGAATATCTCGTCGCGCTGAAGCCCTGCGGCCGCGGCCTGCTGCTGGAGACCCTGCGCTATGCCGACGAGGTGCGCGACAGCGACCTGGTGTTCGACGACATCCCCGATCTCGAGGTCGAGGACGAGTTGGTCGAGCTCGCGCACGAACTGATCGAGCGCAAGTCCGCACCCTTCGACCCCAGCGCCTTCCATGACAGCTATGCCGACGCGCTGCGCGAACTTATCGAGCGCAAGCGCAAGGGCAAGGCCCTGGTCGATACCGGGCCGGAGGAGCGCCGCCAGACCGGCCAGGTGATCGACCTGATGGAGGCGCTGCGCAGCAGCGTGAAGGGTGGCGGCAAGGCGAAGGCTTC
>JBBDKK010000164.1:0-3145 GCA_040879395.1 Phycisphaerales bacterium | reverse complement strand
CAGACCAACGCCCTGATCGAGCAGACGCTCAACGACTGCGTGTACTGGGTCGAGACCAGCGAATCCATGGGCCGCGGCGGCCCCAAGGTCACCCTCTCGTGCTCGCCGGTCGAGGTCGCCCCCATCCTGCGCGAGCACCTCTTCGGCCAGGAATGCTCCGTGGTCCTCACCAGCGCGACCCTCAGCACCCGCGAAGTCCGCGATGACGAAGCCCCCGAACACGCCGAGACCGCCTTCGGCCACATCCTCTCCCGCCTGGGCGCCGAGGGCTCAAAGACCCTCCAACTCGGCTCCCCGTTCGACTACCGGCGACAGGTCCGCGTCATCGTGGACACCACCGTCCCCAGCCCCGGATACAAGCAGCGCGGGGCGACCAGCGGCGGAGAGAACTTCGAGGACGCCATCGCATCACGCGTTCACGACCAAGTCATCGCCACCGACGGCGGGGCCTTCGTACTCTTCACAAGCTTCAAACTGCTCAACCAGACCGCCGACCGGCTCAAGGGACCGCTGGAATCACTCGGCATGCGCGTATGGGTCCACGGCCGCGACGGGGCACGCACCCAGATCCTCGAAGAGTTCCGCGACTGCCCCCGCGGCGTCCTATTCGGCGCGGCAAGCTTCTGGCAGGGTGTCGATGTCCGCGGCCACGCCCTGCGCAATGTCATCATCACCCGCCTCCCCTTCGACCCCCCCGACCGCCCCATCGTCGAAGCCCGCGGCGAGCGGATCAAACAATCCGGCGGCGACCCCTTCCGAGACGATGCCCTCCCCCGGGCGGTCATCCGCTTCAAGCAGGGCTTCGGACGCCTGATCCGCAGCGCGGGCGATGAGGGACAGGTCGTCGTCCTCGACCCCCGGATTCTCACCACCGGCTACGGCAAGTCCTTCCTGCGGGTCATCCCCGAGGGCGTCGAGATCGAACGCCTCTGATATCCACCGGTGACCCCCGGGCGGTGGGTGAAAGGCCCCTTCGGGGTGTTCTTTTCGATCCGGGGCGCTATCCTTTCCGTCCCCCACAAAGCGTCGATCCGGCGTCGGGGACTCGATTCCACCCCTTCACGATGGGAGCACCCATGCTCGGACGCGTCTTCAAGGCATACGACATTCGCGGGGTCTACCCCGACCTCCTGACAGACTACATGGCCTGGCAGATCGGCTGCGGCACCGCCAAGTTCCTCCTCGACGAGGCCGAACGCGATGGAGAATCGACCCCCATGATGCGCAATGTCGTGGTGGGCCGCGACATGCGACAGTCCTCGCCCAAACTCGTCGAGGAACTCGTCCGGGGCATCAACTGCTCGGGCGCATCGGTGATCGACCTGGGGCTGATCGACACACCCATGATGTACTTCGCCATCAACTACCTCGACTGCTCCGGCGGCGTCGTCGTCACCGCCTCGCACAACCCCCCCCAGTACAACGGCTTCAAGATCTCCAAGCGCAAGGCCAAGCCCGTCGGCGAGACCACGGGCCTATCCGAGGTCCGCAAGAACGCCGCGATGACCGACAAAAACCTCACCCCCCAGCCCGGCACAAGCGTCGACCAGCGCGACCTCTGGGACGCCTACGCAAAGCACATCCTCAAGTTCCTCGACATCAGCGGCCGCAAATCCGACAAGCCAATCAAAGTCGTCGTCGACGCCTCCAACGGCATGGCCGGGACCATGTGCCCGCGTGTCTTCGGCAAGAAGGGCGAGGCGGTCGAGGGGCTGGAAATCATCGAGATGAACTTCGACAACACCAAGGGCGAGTACGCACACGAGCCCAACCCCCTGGTGAACGCCAACCTCGAAGATCTTTGCCAGGAAGTCGTCAAGCAGAAGGCCGACCTGGGCCTGTGCTTCGACGGCGACGCCGACCGCTGCGTCGCCGTCGACGAAAAGGGCAACATCATCCCCTGCGACATCATGACCGCCCTGCTCGTGCCCTACTTCCTCCAGCAGCAGCCCGGCAGCGCGATCGTCTACGACCTCCGCTCCACCAAGGCCGTCAAGGAAGAGATCGAAAAGCACGGCGGCCAACCCTTGCGGGGCCGCGTTGGCCATGTCTTCATGAAGCAGCTCCTCGCCGAGAACGGCGCCATCTTCGGCGGCGAACTCTCCGGCCACTTCTACTTCCGAAAGAACTTCAACGCCGACAGCGGCGCCATCGCCATGGCGACCATCGCCTCCGTGCTGGCCAAGGCCAACAAGCCCCTCAGCCGCCTGGTCAAGCCGCTGATGCGCTATGTCCAGTCCGGCGAAGTCAACTTCGAGAACGAGGAAAAGGACGAAGCGCTCGAACAGGTCATCGAAACCCTCGGCGACCGCGGAGACATCGACGAACTCGACGGCGTCACCATCGACTGCTTCGACACCGAGGGCTGGTGGCTGAATATCCGCAAATCCAACACCGAACCCCTGCTCCGCCTCAACATCGAGGCCAAGACCAAGGAAACCCTCGAAGAGATCTACAACGAGGTCGCCCCCCTGCTGGGCACGAAGGTGGATCACTAAAACGCTTGCCCGCTCTCGCCGATTGCGGCAAGAACACCCCGCCCGCTCCCAAATATTCCCCCACGCGCTCCGCCCACGCCGATCCTCTATACTCAACCGGGGCCGCGGAGTACACGCCGGCAACGCACGCGAGCGGAGTGAGCATGAATCTTTCGCAGTTCTTCGAGCACTGGTCCATCGTCGAGAACCCGTTCCGCGGCGAAGAAGCCCGGCACGACTCAATCTTCGCCCGCATGGGCATCAACCCAAACCTCGCCATCTCTCCCATCGCAGAGGAGAACACGCCCGGAGACCAATCGCTCGCCAAACCCCGCAGCGCGAGCATGCACTCGGACTTTGAAAAAATCATGGGTGAACTCACCCAGCCATCCACCTCGATCGTCTTCGGGGAAAAGGGCTCGGGCAAGACCGCCATCCGCCTTCAGATCGCCGGCCGCATCGACCGCCACAACCGCGATCACCCCGACCGCAAGGTCTTCCTCATCCCCTACGACGACCTCAACGCCTCGCTCGACCGCTACAAAAAACAGTCCGGCGAAAAGAGCGGCACCAACCCCTTCGTCGGCATGCGCCTCGTCGACCACATGGACGCCATCCTCAGTATCGGCACTGGCCGCGTGCTCAACGCCATCCTCCCCGGCCCCGCC
>JBBDKK010000163.1:0-3179 GCA_040879395.1 Phycisphaerales bacterium | reverse complement strand
GAGCCAATGAACTGAAATCCCGAGCAACCGAGGCCGGCGTGAGCGTAGAACAGCTCGCCGAGGCCGTCTCGCGCGACGGGCTGACCGGCGACAAGGCCGTGTCCGCTGTCCGCAACTGGATGGGCGGCAAGGCGCAACCCCGCTGCACCCGCCAGGACATCGAGGCGATGGCGACCGCGGTCGGTTGCCTGCCCAAGGACATCGCGAAGTTCACTTCGCAGGTCAAGAACCACCGCGGGAGTCCCAAGAAGGCCAAGCTCGTGGCGGACATGATCCGGGGCAAGAGCTTCGAGGACGCGAGCAACATGCTCGGATTCTCGACCAAGCGTGCCGCGGTGAACATCAAGAAGGCGCTCGACGCGGCCGCGGCCGACGCCGAGCAGCTCGGTGCGGACCCCAGCGCGGTGTTCGTGAGCGAGGTCACGGTCGATCGCGGGATGCACATCAAGCGATTCCGTCCCAAGGATCGTGGGCGAGCACACCCGATCCACAAGCGGACCAGCCATATCACCCTGTCAGTGCAGGAGCGTAACTAATGGGACAGAAATCTCACCCATTCGGATTCCGACTCGGCATCACCGAGGCCCATCGCAGCCGCTGGTACGCCCCCAAGGCGCTCTACGGCGAGCTTCTGGTCGAGGACGAGAAGATCCGCAAGTATCTCGATAACCGTCTCAACCGCACGCCCCCGAACGCGTTCGTGTCGGACATCCATATCGAGCGGACCCGCGAAGAGCTCAAGATCATCATCCGCACGGCCCGCCCCGGCTTGGTCATCGGCCCCAAGGGCGCCGAGGTCGACCGGATGACGGAGGAGCTGCAGTACATGACCGGCCGCAAGGTTTCGATCTCGATCATCGAGATCCGCGAGCCGGACCTGGATGCCCAGCTTGTGGCGGAGAATGTCGCCGAGCAGCTCAAGAAGCGGATGGGCTTCCGCCGCGTGGTCAAGATGCGGAGCGAGTCGGTCATGCAGGCGGGCGCCAAGGGCGTGAAGATCCAGATCGCCGGCCGCCTGGGCGGCGCAGAGATGTCCCGCCGCATGGATGTGCGTCTGGGTGCCCTGCCGCTCTCGACCCTGCAGGCGAACATCGATTACGGCTTCGCCGAGAGTCTGACGACCTACGGCATCATCGGCGTGAAGGCATGGATCTACAAGGGTCCGTACTCGAGCGAAACAGAAGAGAACCAGTCCAACGCGGCCGGTGCCCAGGCACGCGCCCGCGGGCGTCGATAAACGATTGTTGATCAGGAAGGGATTGCAGAATGCCTCCATATAAAATACCCAAGCGCGTCAAGCACCGCAAAGAGTTCCGCCGCGTGCGTGATCGCAAAGCCACCAAGGGCAACTATGTGGCGTTCGGCGAGTACGGCCTGCAGGCGCTCGAGCCGTGCTGGCTCAAGAGCAACTGCATCGAGGCCGGGCGTGTGACCTGCCAGCACTACCTCAAGCGTGAGGGCAAGCTGTTCATCCGCGTGTTCCCGGACAAGCCGATCTCCAAGAAGCCCCTGGAAACCCGCATGGGCAAGGGCAAGGCGGATGTGGACTACTGGGCGGCGCGCGTGAAGCCGGGGACGATCCTCTTCGAGCTGGCGGGCGTGAGCGAGGTCCGGGCGCGTGGAGCGTTCTTCCGGGTCGCGATGAAGATGCCCATCAAGTGCCGCATGGTCGGCCGGCGGGTCGAGGCCTGATGCCGCAGGCAGAGGCCCACACAGGAAAGGCAAGGAACGAACGATGACCGGTGCAGAAGTCCGCAAACTCAATGACGAAGAAATCACTGTCGAGATCGGCAATCTTCAGGGCCAGCTCCTGGCGCTCAAGAACCGGAGCGTCAGCGAGAAGATCGAAGACACCACGCAGTTCGGGAAGATCCGCAAGGACATCGCCCGTTTGAAGACCGAGCAGACCGCACGCGCCGCGAGCTGATACGACGCTCGTCAGGAGAACACCATGACCGAAACCGCCGAGATGAAGGGTGCCAAAGTGGGCGTCGTCGAGTCCGACTCGCGAAGCAAGTCACGCAAGGTCGTGATCCACTACAAGGACAAGCACCCCAAGTACGGGAAATATGTGAGCAAGCGCACCGTGCTGCATGTTCACGACGAGAACAACGAGTCGCAGAACGGCGATGTGGTCGAGATCGTCCAATGCAGGCCGGTCTCCAAGACCAAGTGCTGGAAGCTGAGCCGCATCGTCGAGAAGCGCAGCGACTGATCGATCGGCGGCGGGTCTTAGACCGGACCGGATCAGAGAACGAACAAGCATACACGCCCCGTCGGGCGTGTGAACAAAGGCAGGGCGAGCGATGCTCCAGACTGAATCAAGATGTGAAGTGGCGGACAACTCGGGCGGCAAGATCGCCTATGTGATCCGCGTGTACGGCGGGTCGACCCGCGGCGGCGCGTTCTCACGGAAAACCGCCACCATCGGCGACAAGGTCATCGTCAGCATCAAGAAGGCACTGCCTGGGGCGGATGTCAAGTCCGGCGAGATGTACAAGGCGGTCGTCGTCCGCACCGCCAGGAACACCCGCCGCAGGGACGGGTCCTATGTGAAGTTCGACTCGTCGGCGGTCGTGCTGATCAACGACGACGGGAACCCCAAGGGCACCCGAATCTTCGGCCCCGTCGCCCGTGAACTCCGCGAGAAGAACTACATGAAGATCATCTCGCTTGCACCGGAGGTTGTGTGATGCCAAGGCATGTAAGAAAAGGCGATCAGGTCATGGTCACTTCCGGTGACCACAAAGGAAGCGTCGGCGAGATCACCGAGGTGCTCACCAAGAGCGACCAGGTCATCGTCAAGGGCGTGAATCTGCGGACCAAGCACCTGCGTCGGTCGCAGCTCAACCCCCAGGGCGGGACGGTCACCGTCGAGGCCCCGTTGCACATCTCCAAGGTGAGCCCCGTCGTCGACGGCAAGCCCTCGCGGGTGCGCTTCGAGACGGGCAAGGACGGGTCCAAGACACGCGTCGCCGTCAAGGGCGGCAAGTCGCTCGGGCTGGTCCGCGGGGCGAGGTAAGTTCCAGCGAAAGTAAGCTACGCGCAGCTCAGAAGGCGTAGGCGAGAAGGCAGAAGCGAGAAGGTTGCGGCCGGATGGAAACCGGACGCGAAGAACCAACCCCCAACGGGGTGCAGCCAAAAGAAGGCCGATCATGGCGAAGAAAGACAAGTTCGAT
>JBBDKK010000162.1:0-3215 GCA_040879395.1 Phycisphaerales bacterium | reverse complement strand
CGCGCCGCATGCAACTCGGACCCACCCCGCCATCTGAACAGACCGTAGAGCAACCCCCCAGCACCCCCGAGAACGCCCGGGAGATCGCTCCCGGCGTGACCTCGGAACTGGAAACCGCACCCGTTCCCATGAACTGGATCGAGCAGATCCGGGCGGAGAACCCGCTGCTGCCCAGTATCCTGTTGGTCTGCGGCGTCGTGCTGCTCGTGCTGGTGATGGTCCGTTCCCTCAAACGAAACACCCGGGCCGACCGGATCCGCAGCAACAACCTGGGATCCCCGTCCGAGCGGATCGCCGATATCCACGACCGGGCACAGTCGAGCATGGACCCGGGCCGCAAGCTCATGGTCGAGGCCGAGGAGATCGCCCGGCGGGTCGGGGCCACGCTGGACAACAAAGCGGCGCGGCTGGAACTGCTGATCGAGGAAGCCGATGCGCGGCTCGAAGAACTCAACCGCAAGCTCGCGGCCAGCCAGTTAAGCAAGCCGACCTCGCCGCAACCCCAAACCCAGAATCAGAACCAGGCCCAGCCCCACGAAACCCCACCGTCGCCACGCACGCTGGACCCGACGCTGCTTGACCGGGCCAGGATCGAGCAGGATATGGAGGAGCGCCAGGGCCGCGTGCTCGGCCGCATCGAGCCCCAGCCTCCCGCGGCCGCCGCAAAGCCAGATTACGAGCCGCAGTCAGATCCCGAGAATCCCCCGGCAGCGGAGCCCGAGTCCATCCACAGCCGCATCCGCACCCTCGCCGACTCCGGCCTTACCAGCAGCGAGATCGCCCGCAACCTCGATCAGCCGATCGGTCAGGTCGAACTTGTACTGAACCTGCACCGGCAGCAGAAGCTGTACTGAACGATCCGATCAGATTGATAATCAGTCTACCCAGCTACGCTCAACCCGCATTCCGGTGGGGATGGTGCAGGCGTCGCCGGTTTCGATCATGCTCGCCACCGGGTAGGCGGTGTAATCAAGCGAGAACGCGCCGGCCGGGCGGTGATTGCCCGAATGGCCCAGGCCGCCGAATGGCAGCTTGGAGCTGGCCCCCGCGGTGCCACAGTTGATGTTCAGGCATCCGGATCGGCACTCGCTGAGGAACCGCTTCTGGAACGATTCATCGCGGGTGAAGATGGACGCGCTGAGCCCGTACCGCGTGGCGTTGGCCTGCTCGATCGCTTCCTCGAAGGAATCGACCACGCTGACACGCAGCAGCGGACCGAACACCTCCTCGTCGCAACCCGCATTGTTTTCATCCAGCGTGAACCGATCAACCTCGATGATCCCGGGGGTGATGAACCAGCCGTCCCGGTCGGGCATGCGGGTCGATTCCATCAGCACGCGCCCGCCGTTCTTCGCGGCCCGCTCCTGGAAGCGCAGAACGCCATCCAGTGCGTCCTCAGAGATGATCGGCCCCATGAACACCGGCTCGTCGGAGCGTGGATCGCCGATCAACAGGTTCGAAGCACTCTTGATCAGCGCGGGGATCACCCTATCGGCGACCTGTCGATGCACGATCAGACGCCTGGTGCTCGTGCACCGCTGGCCGGTGGTGTTGAAGGCGCACCGGGTGACTTCCACCACCGCCTGATAGAGGTCGGCATCGGGCATCACGATCGCGGGGTTGTTGCCCCCCATCTCCAGGGCGATGATCTTGCCCGGCGAATCGAGGTTGGCCTCCATGATCGCCCGACCGGCGCACCACGAGCCGGTGAAGAGCACGCCGTCGATACCGCCGCTGCCGCAGAGCGCGATGGATTCATCGACCGCCCCGTGCACCAGGTTGACCACCCCGCCGGGTGCCGCCTCGGCTTCCAGCGCATCGTGGAACATCTCGGCGAGCATCTGACCCACGGCTGGCGTCTTGTCCGACGGCTTGAAAACCACGGTATTGCCGGTGAGCAGGGCCGGAACGATGTGGCCGTTGGGCAGGTGGGCAGGAAAGTTGTAGGGCCCCACCACCGCCATCACGCCGTGGGGGCGGAAGTGGCAGCGGGCACGCTTGGTGTCATTGAGCTGGAACTCGAAATCGCTGACCCGGTGCCGGCCCGAATACTCGCCCTCCTCGAGCGTGATCTCGACCTTCGCCGCCACCAGGTTCGCCTCGCCAACCGATTCCCAGAGCGCCTTGCCTGTCTCGTCCGAGATCAAAGCACCCAGCTCGTCTGCCCGCTTCTTGGCGATCTCCTGAAACCGGCGCAGCACCGCGATCCGGCCCTCGATCGGTGTGCCCGCCCACGCGGGCAACGCCGCCCGGGCGGCCTCGACGGCTTCGTGCACCGCGGCAACGCTCGAACTTCCTCGCCACAGAACCGTGCCCGGCGATGCGGGCATGGTGGAGGTGATCGAATCGCCGGAGAGCTCGATCCACTGCCCGCCGATCAGGTTTTTCGCCGTCATCCGCTTCGTCTCTGTCGTGCTCATCGGGTCATCCTCGTCTCTGGGCGTCACTCAGCCGCCGGCCTTCTTCGTCGTCTTCTTGCCGGAGGTTTTCTTTACGGCTGTTTTCTTGGCGGCTGTCTTCTTCGCGCTCTTTTTGGCCGTCGTCTTCTTCTTCTTGGAAACCTTCTTCTTGCTCGTCTTCTGCGGCAATGATCTTTGCGGCTTACGCCCCGGCGTCACCGGCACGCGCATCGGCGTGTACCCGCCGACCGCGCCCTCCCGGATCCCAAGCGCCTCCATCGTCTCCTTGGTTACGCACACACGACCATCACGATCGAGCGCGAACGCCGCCTGGACCGCCGCGAACTCGCCGTCGCTGTCGAGCGTCGAGACGATCCCGGCCATATCCGTCCTGCTGTGAGCCACCGCCTTGCCGAAAGTCGACGCGTGCGTGTCCCGGACGATGTCGATGGAGTTGGTCTTGGCCGTCAGATACGGCCCTCCGTCGAAGGGGTCCACCAGCCCGTTGTACTCGAAACCCAGCCGCTCAAGCATCTTGCGCGCCGGCACGGTCTCCTTGCCCACCTCGCCCACCAGCGCCCGCGCTTCGGGCGGGAGCAGCGAGAGATGGATGTCGCCCTCGGGAAGCAGCGAGGTCATGAACTCGCGCGAGTGCTGGCAGAACCGGTCCGCCTCGGTATAACTCAGAGGGATGAACCGGCGTCCCAAGTAGTCCCACAGCAGGTTGTCGCCCTCGGTTGTGATCGGGGCCATCAGCTCGGCGAGGATCGTGGGCCGGAAGAGCTTGCGGTGGAGGCCGATCCAGTGGAAGCGAAC
>JBBDKK010000161.1:0-3217 GCA_040879395.1 Phycisphaerales bacterium | reverse complement strand
ATGTGCCCGCGCCGGGTGAATCGATCGCCAACAGCGGCTGCTGCCTGACGCTGGTGGAGGCGGTGGAGGAAGCCGGCGGGATGTTGAAGTTTGATGCCATCCCCGAAACCCTGAGCCGCACCACGCTGGGGAGCTGGGAGCCGGGCACGCGGGTGAATCTTGAGCGGGCATTGCGGATGGGCGATACGCTCGACGGGCATCAGGTGCAGGGGCATGTGGACGGCACCGGCACGGTGATTTCGGTGGAAACGGGCGATGGCTGGCGTGTGCGGATCGGGCTCAATGAGGCGTTGATGCGGTACATGGTCCCCAAGGGCTCGGTGACGATCGACGGCGTCTCGCTGACGCTCGCGGATCTGGATGTGGAGGCGGGCTGGATCGAGGTGGCCCTGATCCCCGAGACGCTGGAGCGGACGAATCTGATGGATCGGGCGGTGGGGGACCGGGTGAATATGGAGTGTGATGTGCTTGTGAAGACGATCGTGGAGACGATGGGGCGGATGGGATTGAATCAGAAGAACCCGTGATGCGACGCGATCCTCTATACTGATCCCGTGCGTGTCCTCGGCTTTGATCCCGGTCTCTCCATCACCGGCTACGGGTGCGTGGCGGGGGATATCGTGCGACCGAGCATTGTGGATGCGGGGGTGTTCCGGCTGAGCAGGGGCGGGGGGCCGGTGGAGTCGATCGGGGATCGGCTGGTGGAACTGGAAGCGGATGTGCAGGGGTTGGTGGAGCGGGTGTCGCCCGATCTGATCGCGATCGAGGGGATGTTCGCGCACAAGGACCACCCGGGGACGGTCGTGAAAATGGCCCACGCGCGGGGGGTGATCCTGCTGGTGGCCCGGCGGGCGGGGGTCGAGGTGTGCGAACTTAAGCCGGCGGAGGTCAAGAAGGCGGCCACGGGCTCGGGGCGGGCGACCAAGGAGCAGATGCAGTTGGCGGTGCAGTCGATGTTCGGGCTGGAGGAGATTCCCAAGCCGGCGGATCTGGCCGATGCGCTGGCGATCGCGGCGTGTGCGCTGCGGCGGCATCAGATGGAGTCGATGACGCGGTAGTTCCACTGAGGGTGGCCCGACGGAGACGAAGTCTCCTTCGGGTCGAAGCTCGACAGCCGTTGAAACCCGAAGGAGCCGGAGACGGCTCCGTCGGGCCACCCCGGGCGGGGCATACAATCGCCCGATGAGCGAAATCAAGCCGGAACAGGTCGTCGCGCAGGTCCTGATCGTGGAGGACGAGCCCGAGCACGCCGATGTCATGGCCGAGGCCCTGCGGCGGCCCGGGCATATCTGCACGATCGTGCACGGCGTGGAGGCGGCGGTGGCCGAGCTGCGGCACGGGTCGTTCGATGTCATCGTGACCGACCTGCGGATGCCCGAGAGCGCGGGCGTTGAGGGTGTCGATGGCGACGGGGGCAACGCGGGGATGCGGGTGCTGGAGCTGTCTCGCCGGTACCAGCCGGACGCGGAGACGGTGATGGTGACGGCCCACGGCGATGTGCCGACGGCCCGCGACGCGTTCAAGCACGGGGCGTTTGATTTTGTGGAGAAGCCGCTGGATCTGATGGTTTTTCGGTCTGTGGTGAACCGGGCGGCGGACCAGGCGGTGCTGCGTGGCGAATCTGGCGAACTGCGGGAGCTGGTGCAGCACGACGGGTTCGAGGGGATCGTGGCGGGCTCCGAGCCCATGCGGAAGATCCTCAAGACGGTGAAAACAGTCGCCAACTCGAAGCTGCCAGTGCTGATCACCGGTGAGAGCGGCACGGGCAAGGAGCTGATCGCCCAGGCGGTGCACAACAACTCGCCCCGGTCTGCAAAGCGGTTCGTCACCATGAACTGCGCCGGGCAGGCGGAGAGTCTTTTGGAAGACCAGCTCTTCGGGCACATGCGCGGGGCATTCACGGGGGCGGACAAGGAGCGCGAGGGCGTGTTCGAGTACGCCGACGGGGGGACGGTGTTTCTCGATGAGATCGGTGACATGCCGCTGGCGATGCAGGCAAAGCTGTTGCGTGTGCTCGAGAGCGGCGAGGTGGTGCGGCTGGGGTCCAACGAGGAGCGCCATGTGGATGTCCGGTTCGTCAGCGCGACCAACAAGGACCTGGGCACGATGACGGGCGATGGATCGTTCCGCCAGGACCTGTTCTTCCGGATCAACGGGGCCCATATCCACCTGCCGCCCTTGCGAGATCGGCGTGAGGACATCCCGCGGATCGTGCGGCACGCGGTGGCCCGGTTCGCGGGGGATCTGCTCGCTGGCCAGGCGGTGCCGGAGATTTCCGACGCGGCGATGATGCGTCTGACGGCGTTCTCGTGGCCCGGCAATGTGCGGCAGCTGATCAATGTCGTGGAGAACATGGTCGTCATGGCCATCGGGGACACCGAGGGCGGCCAGCTGGTGCGGATCGCCGTGTCCCATATCCCCGACGAGATCACCACCGGGGACCCGGCCGGTGGGGGCGAAGCGGGTGCCTCGACCCAGTCGGGTTCGCTGGCGGGGACGAGTCTGGAGCAACTGGAGAAGCAGGCCATCCGCGAGACGCTCAAGCTCACCGGCGGCAACCGCGAGCAGACAGCGCGGTTGCTTGGGATCGGGGAGCGGACGCTGTACAGAAAGCTCAAGGAATACGGGCTCCGCTGAGGCCCGATAACACGGGCTTAATCCCAAAGAATCGGTCGGGCCATGCGTCCGGGCGCTGACCGGATGTGGGTGGTCGGCGGGGCGGTCGGTGCCGGGGTGGTCAATGTTACAGAATGTCGGCAGGGGTGATTAACTCACATGGGTCGGTGTCCGAAGTTGGTCCTGCGTTCCTCGATTTCTCTGTGGGCAGGGGGTCCTGGAGAGATCAGCCTTGGCCGGGAGCGCGTTGGAGCGAGCCGATGACGCAAGTGAGTCTACAAGATATTCTGTCCTGTTCGAGTCTTCCTTCTCTTCCCGCCGTGGCCGCCCGGCTGCTGGAACTGACCAGCAACCCCAATGTCGAACTCAGCGAGATCTCGCGGCTGGTCCAGCAGGACCAGGCGCTGGCGGCCCGCGTGCTCAAAACCGTCAACTCGAGTTTCTACGGCCTGACCTCTCCCTGCGGTTCGATCGAGCGTGCGATGGGCTATCTGGGGCTCAACAGCGTCAAATCACTGGTTCTGGGCTTCAGCTTCGTGGATGTCACCGGGGAGGGCAAGGACGGGACTTTCGATCTCCAGGAGCATTGGCGGAGGGCGAT
>JBBDKK010000160.1:0-3227 GCA_040879395.1 Phycisphaerales bacterium | reverse complement strand
CGTTCGATGTCATGGCCCTTTCCGAGGATGAGGCCCGCTCGGTGGGGGTGCGTATCGGGGTGATCCGGATCGGCCAGCTCGTCAGTGCGGGCACGCTGACGGCGGTCTCGATCGTCCTGGCCGGGCCCATCGGGTTCGTGGGTCTGGTGTGCCCCCACATTGTGCGGCTGCTGGCCGGGCCGTCTCACCGGACGCTGCTGATTGGGTCCTCCCTGGCGGGAATCGCGCTGGTGGTCGGGGCGGACACCTTCGTGCGGGTGGTGAGCACCGATGCCGGGCGGATCCCGATCGGGGTCGTGACCTCGCTGATCGGCGGGCCGGTGTTCCTGGTGCTGCTGTTCAAGATGCGCAGATGACAACGATCAAGCGTTGAAGTACCGGGCCTGGGGGTGATGTGACACGATGGCGCAGGTGGACTGCTCGGGATCGATCTGGTAGTTCTCGGTCAGCTCGCAGCCAATCCGGGTCGGGTCGATCAGCCGCCACATGATCTCCTGATCGCTCATTTCGGGGCAGGCGGGATAGCCGAATGAGTATCGAGACCCGCGGTAGCCCTGCTTGAAGAGTTCGCTGATCTCCGGCGAATCCTCGTGCCCGAAGCCCAGTTCCGTGCGTATCCGCTTGTGCCAGTACTCGGCCAGGGCCTCGGCGGTTTCCACGCCGATCCCGTGCCAGTAGAGATAGTCCTGGTATTCGTTGGCTTCGAAGAGCTCGGCGGTGTACTCGCTGATGCGTTCGCCCATGGTGACGCACATCATCGGGAACACATCGCGCCGGCCCAGCAAGTCGCACTCGGACTGGTCCTTGTAATAGTCGGAGATGCACAGGTGCTTGTTCTTCTGCTGTCGGGGGAAGCTGAAGCGTTCGATCTCCTGGTCGTGGTCCTTGGGGTCGTAAATGATCAGGTCGTCGTCCTGCGAGGTGCAGGGGAAGTAGCCGTAGACCAGCTTGGGCCGCAGGATCGGCTCCTCGAGACACCGCTGGCAGAGTTCCTTGAACTTGGGCCGGGCGATCTCGTCGAGCATCTTTTCGTGCTCCGCCTTGGAGCGCGAGCCGCGCTTGATCTGCCACTGTATCGCGAAGAGGGCCGTGGGATTGATGTAGGCGAAGATGTCGCGCAGGTTGAGGTTCTCGACCACGGTGCTGCCCCAGAATGGCGGCTCGGGCACCGGGTTCTCGCGGCTGACTTCCGAACGGGACCGTACGGCCGTGGCCACGGGTGCGGGCGTCTCCCCGGCCTCGTGCTTGTCCACCGCCGCCTGGCGGGTGGCCTGGCGCTGGGTTGCGGCGGCGAGCAGCTCACCGCCCTTGCCGGCCATGATCGAGTTCATGGTATCGAGCCCCTCAAACGCGTCCTTGGCGTAGTAGAGATCGCCCTCGTACACGCTGCGAAGGTGCCCCTCGGCGTATGAGCGGGTGAGCGCGGCCCCGCCAAGGATCACCGGGACCTTCACACCCTTGGCGTTGAGTTCTCGCAGGTTGTCCTCCATCACATTGACGGACTTGACCAGCAGGCCCGAGAGCCCGATGGCGTGGGCTTTGGTCTCGTCGTAGGCGGCGAGGATCTTATCGATGGGCTGCTTGATGCCAAGGTTATTGACCGTGTAGCCGTTGTTGGTGAGCAGGATATCGACCAGATTTTTGCCGATGTCGTGCACATCGCCTTTGACGGTGGCCAGTACGACCAACCCCTTGGTCTCGGTGTCGGCCTTGTCCATGTGGGGCTCGAGCAGGGCGACGGCCTTCTTCATCACCTCCGCGCTCTGGAGCACGAACGGCAGCTGCATCTGGCCCGAGCCGAAGAGTTCGCCGACGATCTTCATGCCCGCGAGCAGGTGCTCGTTGATGATCTGCAGCGGGGTGTATTTCTCCCGGGCCTCGTCCAGCGATTCCACGAGGTAGTCTCGCTCGCCGTCGATGATGTGCTTCTGCAAGCGTTCATCGAGCGGCAGATCCGAGATCGAGACGGTGTTGGTTTCCTCGGTAGCGTCGGTGAAAAGGTCGATCAGCTCATCGAGCGGATCGAAATCCGGATCGTCCACGCCGTCGGGCAGGCCGGTGCCGCCCTTGTCGGCGTGGCGTCGGTCGTAGATGAGATTCAACGCCGCGGTCTTCTGGTCGTCGGGGATTCGGTTGAGCGGCGTGATCTTGGACGCGTGGACGATTGCGCTGGTCATGCCCGCCTGGACTAGTTCGTGCAGGAAGACGGCGTTGAGGATCGTCCGGGCCACGGGCTTGAGGCCGAAGGAGACATTAGACAGCCCGCAGGTGATCTGGATATCGGGATATTCCTCGGCGATGCGTCGGGTGCCCACGATCAGCGCGTGGGCGCTGCGGCGGTCGGAATCGAGCCCGGTGGAAATCGGCAGGACCAGCGGGTCGATGAACAGGTCCGAGAGCTTCAGCCCGTGCTCTGTCGTGGCGCGTTCCACGGCCCGCCTGGTGATCTCGCACTTGCGATCCGCGGTACGGGCCATGGCCTGCTCGGGGTCTTCGTCGATGGTGCCGATCACCAGCGCGGCCCCGTATTTCTTGGCCAGTCGGCAGAGTTCGTCGAACTTCTCCTCGCCGTCCTCGAAGTTGGCCGAGTTGATGATGCACTTGCCGCCCGCGGCCTTGAGCCCCGCCTCGATGGTCTCGGGCGAGGTTGAATCGAGCATCAGCGGCGCATCGGCCTGCTGGACGAGGCGTGAGACGACCTCGTACATATCGCTGGGGCCGCTGCGCCCGGCGACATCGACATTGACATCCAGCACATGCGAGCCGTCCTTGACCTGCTTCTTGGCCAGCGAGCAGATGCCCTCCCAGTCTTCGGCTTCAAGCTGACGCTTGAAGGCCCGCGAGCCCGAAGAGTTGCACCGCTCGCCCACGATCAGGAACGAGGCATCCTGGCGGTATTCGACCGCTGAGTACAGCGATGAGCACGCGGGGACGATCTTGGGCTGGGGACGACGCCCGACGGATTTCTCCGCCACCAGTTCGACCAGCCGCTCGATGTGTTCGGGCGTGGTGCCGCAGCAGCCGCCCACGGCGTTGATCAGGCCCTCTTCAAGGAAGATGCCCATCGCGTCCTTAAATCCCTGCGGCGTCAGCGGATAGATCGTTTTGCCTTCGACCAGCGTCGGCAGGCCCGCGTTGGGCATAACGGTGATCAGCCGGTCCCACTTGGCGGCAAGGGTCCGTACGGTGCGGACCATCTCGGTGGGCCCGGTGGCGCAGTTGAGTCC
>JBBDKK010000159.1:15446-20422 GCA_040879395.1 Phycisphaerales bacterium | reverse complement strand
CACCGCCGCCGATCTGCGGTACCATATGGCCGATCATGCCCACGCTGACCGTCATCGAGGGGCCCGACAAGGGCAAGGGCTTCCAGTTGCCCACCGATCAGCCGCAGCTGATCGGGCGGTCGACCGAGGCGTTGCCCATCACGGACAACACGGTTTCGCGGCGTCACGCCGAGCTGACGCCCGATGGCGATGTGTGGTATCTGCGCGACCTGGAATCGCAGAACGGGACGATCGTCAACGGCGTGGCGATCCGCGATCGCATCCGGCTTGAGCCGGGCGATGAGATCCGCGTGGGGGCGACGATCTTTCTCTTCGGGGACCCGAACCAGAGCCGCAAGCGGCCATCGGTGCTGATCACCGATGAGGACCACGATCTGGAGACTGAGATCGAGGAGCGGATTACCACCTCCAGCGATTCGTACATCGGGGCGGACGATGCCGAGGAGCCCGAGAGCACGGTCGCCGCCGTGGATCATCTGCGGGTCATCTACACGCTCACCGCCCTGACGGCGCGGATCATGAACAACCGCGAGCTGCTCGAGGCGGTGATGGACCTTGTTTTCAACGAGTTCCGCCCGGAGCGCGGCGTGATCATGGTCCAGGGGGCCAGCGAGGACGAGCCAATGGTCCCCGGCGTCATCCGCTACGCCGCGCCCGCCAGGCCCGATGAGGACCAGACGATCCATGTTTCGCGGACGATCCTAAGCGCGGCGACGATGGGCGACGGCATCCTGACCACCAACGCCATGACCGACCCGTGGTTCGTCTCGGGCGATTCGGTGCAGCAGTACCAGATCCGCAGCGCGATCTGCTCGCCGATCCTCTTCGGGGACCATGTGTTCGGGGCGATCTACATCGATTCCTCCACCCAGAACCATGCCTTCGTCAAGGAGCAGTTGGAGCTGCTCAACGCCATCGGCCAGCACACGGGCCTGGCGCTGGCCAACGCCGAGGAGCACCTCAAACGCGTCAACTCGGAGCGCATGGCCGCGATCGGTGAGACGGTGGCCTCGCTGTCGCACTCGATCAAGAACATCCTCCAGGGGCTTCGCGGCGGGGCGGATGTGGTGGAGATCGGGCTGCACAAGAACGACCTGGCCATCGCCAAGAACGGCTGGGGCATCCTGCGCCGCAACCTCGATCGGATCGCCGCGCTGACGATGAACATGCTGGCCTTCGGGCGTAAGCTCCAGCTGGAGCTGGAACTCACGCACCTCAACCGCATCGCCGAGGACTGCGCCCAGCTTCTGGAGAAGCCGTGCCAGGAGAAGAACATCGCCCTGCTGGTGGATGCCGATGCGGAGATGCCGCCGATCATGGTCGATCCGGGCTTGATTCACCAGGCGCTGATGAACCTTTTAACCAACGCCATTGAGGCCGTGCCCGCCGACACCGGGGCGGTCACCGTGCGCGTCGCGTTCAACGAGAGCCGGCCGGACCCCGCCAAGCCCGGAGTAATGCTGCGGCCCGCGGCGACGATCACCGTCATCGACAACGGCCCCGGCGTCGAGCAGGACAAGCTTGCGTGGATCTTCGAGCCCTTCAACACCACCAAGGGCCTCAAGGGGACGGGGCTGGGGCTGGCGGTGACCAAGCGGATCGTCTACGAGCACAAGGGGCGCATCCGGCTGGAGTCCACACCGGGCAAGGGCGCGAGCTTCAAGATGATCCTGCCGGCGGATTTGGATGCGATGCTGGATCCGAGCGCGACGAGCAACCGTCAGGGGCACATGATGAGTGATTCCTTGGGGATACTGTGAGATGCTGCTATAGTCCCCCTTGATTGAGTAGGCCACCATTTCAACGGGGAATTTTTATGACATTGCAATATACCGCCCACCAGAAGTTGTCGCTACGGCGACATCCTCATCTGAATGAAGCTTGGCTCCATGACCGTATCTGTGACGATCCGGGCCTGCTCGGTCTCGGCGAGGTTCGTGTTCTTGACCGAGAGCGTTCGCTCTCCGGTGGCGGCAGGATCGATCTGATTTTGCTTGATGAGGAGAACGATCGACGCTACGAAGTTGAAATACAACTTGGTGCTACGGATCCAAGCCACATCATGCGCACGATCGAATACTGGGATCTCGAACGCCGCCGCTACCCGGCTTACGAGCACATCGCGGTGATTATCGCGGAAGATATTACCACCCGATTCCTCAATGTGCTGGCACTGATGTCAGGCAGCATCCCGATGATTGCCATTCAACTCGATGCACTGAAAGTCGAGAACCATGTGCTATTGAACTTTGTGCAAGTGCTCGACCTGACTGATCTTCGATCCGACGATACTGTGGAAGCCGATTCCGGCGGTGGGGATGTAGATCGCTCGTTCTGGGACAACCGCGCGGGCTTCTTGCTGCCAATTTGTGATTCCGTTCTCCAAATGGTCAACGCTCACGCCTCGGGAACACATGAGTTTAACTACCTCCGTAACTACATCGGATTGCGATCGAACGGTGTCGTCAAGAACATCCTCTATCTGAGCCCTCGTCCGACGAAAAACTTTGTCAATGTCTCGTTTCGTGTAGAGGATGCTCCGGGGTGGAAAGACCGGTTTGAGGAAAGGGGCGTTCCAGTCCAGAACAAGCGAAGGAACCGTCTTGGCCTGAAGGTGTCTCTCGAAGATCTTGAGAGGAACCGCGACTTGATCGATGAGGCCATCGGGGCAGCGGTGCAAGAGGCAGGATTCTGAGGCCCACCATGTTTCACGGTCTATCCCGACTGATTTTGCTCACCCCTCCCGATCATCCTCCATCCGCACCGACGCCGGCGCGGGGCGGACCTTGGCGCGGAGGACTGCCCAGAGGATGACGACCAGGATCAGGCCGGCGATCAGGGCGATCACCAGCGTGAGCCCGATGCCCAGCAGGCGGTCGAGGAGGTCTTCGATCGTGTCCTCGGCGCGATCGATGCGGGCATCGACCAGCGCCAGGCGGGCTTCGAGCGCTTCGGGGTCGGTGGCGCCGGAGATCGAATCGGTGAGGCGGGTGAGTTCCTCGGCGGTGCGGGTGGCTTCCTGGAGGGCCTGGGTGTAGTCGCCGATGACGAAGGGCTCGGCGTCGGGGTCGGCGGGTTGGCCGTCGTCGTCGAGGCCCAGCTGGGTGGAGAGCTGGGAGAACATCTCGGTGGTGCGGGCGACGGACTCGGAGAGTTCGGTGCTGGCTTCGACGGTGAGCCGCAGGTCGGTGACGACGGCGCCCAGGCGTTCTTCCTCTTCGGCGAGCTGTTCGATCAGGAGGGTGCGTTCCTCGCGCAGGCCCGCGAAGGCCTGGTCGATGGCGGCGGTGCGCTGCTCGTCGATCATTTCCGCCATGCGGTCGAGGGCGGCCTCGCGTTCGGTGGCGACCAGCTCTGGGAGCTGTTCCCGCATCCCCTCGATCTCCGAGGTCAGCGTGGCTATCGAATCGGTCACGCTCTGGGCGTTGCCCAGCAGTTGGCGCGATTCGGGCTCGCTGACGGTGTCGAGCAAGAGCAGCTCGGTCTGCCAGCTCACCAGCATGGGCATCCGCTGGAGATAGAACAGGCCGCGCTCGGCGAACATGCGTGCCTGCTCGATCTCGCGGGTGGTGGGGTCCAGGCCCGACAAGGGGTCGATGAAGAGGAAGCCGAGGACATTGGAGGGGCGCCCGCCACTGGCCTGGCCCGTGGTCATCTGGCGGGCGGCGGAGAACTCGGACAGGCGCGCGTACGCCCCGTACTTGCGGGTGGGGTGCTCCTCGACCCATCGATCCGCCATGCCGTCGACGATGGTGACCTGCTCCTCGGTCAGGTTCCGCGAGGCGAGCGTGCGTATCTGCTGCTCGGCCTCAACGAACAGTGACATCAGCCGGTCTGCCTCCTTGCCGTAGTACACGGGGATGACATTCTTCTCCAGCAGTTGGCGCTGGATGCGGATCATCACCATCATGTCCAAGAGCGCGATCTGTGGGTTGCGGGCCGCGGCGATCAGCGTGGCCCCGTGGGCGACGGTGAACTTGAGCCGGTGGGCGACCACCCGGGCCTCGAGATTCTGGGGGGTCAGCTCGATCTGGTCCACGGCCTCGACCAGACGCACCGTGAGATCGTCGGTGAAATCCATGACCTCGGTCTGGGCGCGTCGCGCATCGGCCAGTGTCATCGTGGCGAAGGATTCCACGGCGGCGTCGCGCTGGGCATCGGTGGGCGCGGGTTTGCCGTTGGGCTGGGCTGCTGGGTCTGTCTGAGCAGAGCGGTCGCCGGTTTGGGGTTGGGGCTGGTCATCGGGAAGCCGGTGCTCGGGCATTGAGCAGGATGCGAGGGCGGTCACGATGGCGCAGGCGGCAAGGACACGGATCGTGGTTTGAATCGGGGCCATGGGTTATTGTGCATCCAACAGCCGCCCGCTTCCACCCCGATGGGCCAACAGCCGTCATTATGAGCGCGAATTCATCCGGCCCTGAGAGGCGGCCCACATACCCGGGCAACTTCCTAAACTTGGCTGTGATGTCCACTGATCGCGTCATTCTGCATGTCGACATGGATGCGTTTTTCGCGTCCGTCGAGCAGCGCGACCACCCGGAGTTGCGGGGCAGGCCCGTGCTTGTCGGGGGGGATGGGCCGCGGGGCGTGGTGGCCGCCGCGTCCTACGAGGCGCGGGTGTTCGGCTGCCACAGCGCCCAGCCGATGAGCATCGCCAAGCGCCTGTGCCCGGGCGCGATCGTCGTCGGCGGAAGGTTCAGCGAGTACAAAGCCGCCTCCCGGCAGGTCTTCGCCATCTTGGAGCGCTTCAGCCCGCTCATCCAGCCGATCTCCATCGACGAGGCATTCGTGGATGTCACGGGTTCGATCCGGCTGTTGGGTCCGCCCGTCGGCATCGCCCGCGAAATCCGGCGGCTGGTGAAGCAAGAAGTGAACCTCACCTGCTCGGTGGGTGTCGCGCCCAACAAATTCCTCGCAAAACTCGCGTCCGACATGGACAAGCCCGACGGGCTCTTTGTCATCGAACCCGGGCGGGT
>JBBDKK010000159.1:0-15436 GCA_040879395.1 Phycisphaerales bacterium | reverse complement strand
GCAGATCCTCGATCCGCTGCCGGTCACCGGCCTGCCCGGCGTCGGGCCCGCGGCCGAGAAGAAGCTCGGGCGGCTCGGGCTGCGCACGGTCCGCGACCTGCGGCTCATGCCCGTCGAGACCCTGCGCTCGCGCCTGGGCGAGTTCGGCGAGCACCTCCACCTTCTTTCCCGCGGAGAGGACGACCGCCCGGTCCGCATCGACCGCGAGGCCAAGTCCATCTCCCACGAGCACACCTTCGACACCGATCTTGAGGACCCCGAGGAGGTCCGCGCGCTGATCGCGCGCCAGGCGCACGATGTCGCCTCGCGACTCCGCAAGCACGCCCGCTACGCGCGGACCATCACCGTCAAGATCCGCTTCGGCGACTTCGAAACCGTCACCCGCAGCACGACGCTCGGGAGCCAGACCGACGAGACCCGCGTCATCCATGACGCCGCCCGGGCGCTCTTTGATATCTGGGCCCGCTCCTTCCGCCCCGTCCGCCTGATCGGGGTGGGCGTCTCGCAGCTCACCGACGCCCCCGCCGACGCGGGGCTCTTCGACCAGCGCGACAACACCCGCTCGCGGGCCGTCGACCGCGCCGCCGACGCCATCGCCGACCGGTTCGGGCGCGATGCCATCACCCGCGCCAGTTCGATCCGTGCCAAACCCCGCCACGGCGCCCACGGCCCCGGCTCCGACACGCCGCCGATTGGATGAATCCGGTGGACCGATGGAGACGGGATCTGGTTGGCAACGGTGTGTGCATCGGCGGCTCTGAGCAAAAACGAACGGACCCGACCGCAAAATGCCCGGGCCGGGTCCGTGAGAGAACGCAAGAACAAACACGCTCGTCAGCTTCTTCGCCCGCGGCCGAGCAGGGTTCCGCGCCCCACGCGATGCGGGGTCCAATTGAGCAAACCGCACCAGCGGACCACACCGGAGAACCGTGCTCGCCGCCCGTTCGCAAAGAAAGACGGAGCCCGGCCACCAAAGACTCGGGCCGGGCTCCGGAGAGGGGATCGTATTTCAGCACCATACATACACACTGGCGGATCGACTGGTTCGCACTCGCGGTTCACCCCGCGCAAAGCGGGCGTGAAATGAGGAAAAGTTCTCTAGACGACTTGTTTGCGCGGGCCGCTCAGCGCAACTCGAAAATCAGCACCTCGCTTTCGTCGTCGAAGACCAGTTCCAGCGTGTCCTCATCGCTGATCCCCAGCCCGTCGCCCGCGGACAGTGCGGTGCCGTTGGCCCGCAGCGTGCCCCGTACGACCTGCACCCAAGCCTGGCGGACGCGGGAGAGTTCGTGCCGAAGCAAAGCCCCCGCCTCGAACACCCCGGCGAGCATCCACGCGTCCTGGGCGATGGGCAGGGAATCCCCCTCGCCGTCGGGCGATGCCAGCAAATGCAGCCGGCCGGGCTGGTCGTGGATCGGGAACGATCGCGAGGCGTGCGCGGGGGCCAGCCCCTTTTCCCGGGGCGTGATCCAGATCTGCAGCAGGTGCGTGGGTTCGCTCAGCGGGTTGAACTCGGCGTGGCGGATGCCCGAGCCGGCGGTCATGTGCTGGATCATGCCCGGGGTGATGTCCTCCTCGTGGCCCAGCGAGTCGCGGTGGCGGACCGCGCCGGTCACGGGGTAGGTGATGATCTCCATGTCCGCGTGCCCGTGCTCGCCGAAGCCCTTGCGGGGGCCGATGACATCCTCGTTGATGACCCGCAGGGTGGCGAAGCCCATCCAGTGGGGATCGCGGTAGGAACCGAAGCTGAAGCTGTGGCGGGTGTCGAGCCAGCCGTGGTCGAAGTGGCCTCGGGCGGCGTGTGGTCTGATGGTCAGCATGTGTGTGCTCCTTTCCTGCCCGGAGGGGACGATTGGCCGGGCATTTATTTGTTATAACAAATAAATACCGCCCGGGGCTCGGATATTCCCGTCTCAGCAA
Organism: Phycisphaerales bacterium; assembly: GCA_040879395.1. GTDB lineage: Bacteria > Planctomycetota > Phycisphaerae > Phycisphaerales > UBA1924 > UBA1924. The sequence continues at coordinate 13,516 of JBBDKK010000159.1, read as the reverse complement.
AATATGGTGCAATGAAGACCGCCCGTTTACTCGGCTTTTCCGCGTCCCCAGCGGGCCGCCGCCAGGGCGATGCGGCGGCCGAAGGCCTCGGCGGTGCGGTGGTCGTCCCGGGGCGGGGTGACGGCCACCGGGGCGTTTTCGGCCTGGGCCATCATGCCCAGCGAGGATGACAGGCGGTCGATCCCTTCCTCGTTGACGCCCACCCCCAGCGAGACCCAGAGCATGCCGTGCTGGCTGGCGAAGGTGTGCATCGCCTGCAGGGTGCTCTGTTTATCGCCGGCCAGCCCGCCGCCGACCGTGAAGCCCGCGGCGAGCTTGTCCATCCATCCGCGGCGGAACCATATCTGGCCCGTCAGGTCCATGAACGCTTTGAACGGGGCCGAGACGGTGCCCATGAAGGTCGGGGAGCCGAAGACCAGCGCATCGGCATCGGTGAGCAGCGTCCACCCGCCTTGGTCATCGTCTGGTTCGCCGAGTTGTTCGACCGAGACCATCACCGCCTCCACGCCCTCGACCGACGCCGCGCCGGCTTGGATCGAGCGGGCGATCGCCTCGGTATGGCCCATGACCGAGTGGTACACGATCACGATGCGTATCACGCCCCCACCCCCGGGTCCTCATCGCTTTCGCCCGTATCCTGCTCGTTGCGGGCGAGTTCCAGCAGGCGTGAGAGCTGGGCGAGCTGTTCGCGGCTCATGTGCCCGAGCAGCTCCTTGCTCACGGCGATGACCTCGGGGTCCATCTTGGCCAAGAGGTCCAGGCCCTTATCCGTGATGCGCACGAGTTTCACCCTTCGGTCGGCGGCGTGGGCCGCGCGGCACACCAGCCCCATCGTGGCGAGGCGATCGACCAGGCGGGTGACATCGGGCATGCGCACGACCATCTCGCAGCCGATGCGTGAGGCAGGCATGCCCCCGGTCTCGCCGCGCTGATGGTGGCCGCGGAGGATCCGCATCAGGTTGTAGGAGGCGGGGGAGAGGCCGTATCGGCGGAAGAAGGCGTGCTCGGGGCCGCTGAGGTGCGAGGCGGTGCGGTGGATGTTGAGCATCGCCTCTTCCTGGGCGGACGCGAAGGGGGAGCGCTTGTTGATCTGCTGTCCGAGGGTGCGGTGCATACATAATGGTACGCGGGCCGCTGATTCATTTGTTGTCACAAACAAGCACTTTGCAACGCCGCGGGGCTTGGGCGGCTCAGGCCGCTTCGTTCGAACGGGCCGTTCCCGACGCGATCAGACGCCGGATCACGGCGAAGAGTTCTTCGCGCTCGATGGGCTTGGTGGCGTATTCATCGCACCCGGCGTCGAGGCACGCCTCGCGGGCTCCGTCCATGGCGTGGGCGGTCAGGGCGACGATGGGGAGGTTGTGGCCGCGGGCTCGCAGCTCGCGGGTGGCGGTGTAGCCGTCGACGATGGGCATCTGCATGTCCATGAGCACCAGGTCGAAGCGGGCGGCGTCGCGTTCGAGTGTCTCGAGCACCTCCTGCCCGTTCTCGACGACCTCGACGCCGAAGCCGGCCTTGCGGAGGAGGCGGGTGATGAGTTTCTGGTTGTCCCGCCCGTCCTCGGCGAGCAGGATCATCCCGCCACCGGTCGAGGGGACGGGGGCAGGCGGGGCCGGGGCGTCGAGGGTGTCCTGGGCGATCTCGGGCAGTTCGTCGCTCATCACGCTGTGCAGCGGACAGTCACGCGGGATGGTGAGCGTGAAGGTTGAACCCTGGCCGGGAGCGGAGCGGACGGTGATGTCCCCGCCGAGCAACTGGGCCAGGTGGCGAGAGATCGTCAGTCCCAGCCCGGTGCCCTCGTGGCGTCTTGAAACGGAGGAATCGAGCTGCTCGAATGGATCGAAGAGCCCGTTGATTTTGGTCTGGGGGATCCCCACGCCGGTGTCGACAACCGAGAAGCGCAGCTCGTGCTCGTCGGCCTCGAGCACGAGGTTCACCGAGCCGCGGGGCGTGAACTTGACGGCGTTGCCGATCAGGTTGATCAGGATCTGTCTTACGCGGTACTCGTCGGTCATGACGCACACGGGGAACGACGAGGCGAACTCGACATTCATCGACAGCCCCTTGCGTGCGGCGGCGATCCGCAGGGTGGCGTAGACATCGCGCACGGTGTCGAGGATCCGGCAGCGCTTGTGGTCGATATCCAGCTTGCCCGATTCGATCTTGGAGAGGTCCAGCACATCGTTGATGATCATCATCAGGTGCTTGCCGGAGCGCTGGATCGAGCGGATGGCCTGGGCGTATTCCTCATCGTGTGGATGGGCCTTGACCAGATCGTCGAGCACATCGGCGTATCCGAGGATGGCGGTCATGGGCGTGCGGATCTCGTGGCTCATATTCGCCAGGAACTCGGTCTTGGCCTTGTTGGCCGTGTCGGCCTGCAGCGCGAGCACACGCTGGCGGTGCTCGCTCTGGCGGATGGAGCTGGTCATCGTCTGGGCCAGGTTCATCGCCCGCGTCCGCGTCCGCGTGATGGACCATGTGATCGTGGTGAGCAGCACGGTGATCAGCAATCCGGCGATCATCACCGCCACCGAGCCGCGGGAGGCCAGCCAGGGGATCGGCTCGTGCTTGTGGGACACGCTGAGGATCAGCGGGAGGTTCTCAAGCTCCAGCGGGATGTGGGTGCTCATGCGTCCGGCGAACCCCACGCCCTCGTTGGTCGATGCGTAGATCACCCGCGGTGAGCCGTCGGATCGTTCATCCCGCGCGCTGATGGTGATGTCGTAATCGTCCCAATCACTGAGCCACTCGGTCTCGAAGAAGCGGTCGAGACTGATCGAGGCCACCACCCAGCCCGTGATCGCCGCCTGTCGCTGCTCGGTGCTCACCACCGGCATGCCCGGGCGGTATACCGGCAGGGCGAGCACCACGCCCCACTCACGCCGCTCGTTCTGCACCAGCCGGATCGGATCGGAGACGCGCATCTGCCCCGTGTCCCGCGCCTGGTCGTACACGCGTCGATTCAGATCGTTCGTGGCGGCATCGAGGCCCCAAGCCTGGCGGTTGCGGGACTCGGGTTCGTGGTACTTGATCACATACAGCGGGTCGTCCTGGTCGCGACGGGCACCCTCGGGATGCGCACGAACCGCGAACTCGTGCAGCCCCTGGGCGTGCATCCCGGCGACAAATGCGTCGAGATCGTCCGGCCGCACCATCTCGACATAGCCGAAGCCCCAGACGCCGGGGAACTTTTTGAGCACGGTCTGGTCGTTGTAGAAGTGCTGCCATTCCTTCTGCGAGACGCCATCGCTGGCGGCCAGCAGCCCGCGTCCGAACTCCACGCCGACCTGGTAATCCCGCAGCCGCTCGTTGACGCTCTCGCGGATCTTCATCGCCTGCTGCCTGAGCCCGTCGGCGCGGTCCTGCTGGCTGGTGCGCATCACCACCATCGACGCGACGGCCCATGTAGCCATCGCGATCACCATCACAAGCACGACGGCGAGGTAGCCATCGATAAACCGAGACCACAACCCCCGCGTGGGTTGGAACTCCTGTTCGTCCGGGTTGGCGTGTAGATCGCCCATGAATCCGTGATCGATAGACCCCTCGTCGCGGTGAGCGTGAGCGCTCCCCGGACCATCCAGATCGGGAGAATCACCCCATGGGTCGAGCGAGGCATCCGCTTTCACGATGAATTTCCCCCGGGACCGGTCTTCGCCCGCCCGACCTGCCCGCTCACCGGCCCCGCCTGTATAAGAAGGTGGTTTCCCACGACGGTTATCCGGACCCAACCCAGGCGAAGCAGTCCCGGATATTCCCCGGCCACGACCGATTTCTGGTATCCTCTGCTCCGCCATGCATCGAACAAAGACCATCGTCCTGCTCCTCATCGCCGCCATGCTCCCCGCGTGGGCCCCTACGGGCGATAAGCCCGATCCGGACGCGCCCGGATTTGTGCACGAAACGACCGATGCCTACACCGCCCGCACGATCCACGGCTTCACCGTCCGCATCTCCCCCGCCGCCCTCGACCACCCCGATACGACCGAGCCCGCTCTTGAGCGCCTCGAAGAGCAGCTCGCCGATGTGCTCAAGCGGGCCCCATCCCACACGGATCGAGCCCTCCGCGGGATCGTCTTCTGGATCGAGCACAACAACCCCGGCTTCCCGTGCGCCTGCTACCACCCGGGCGCGGGTTGGCTGGCGGAGAACGGCTACAACACCGACAAAGAAAAGGGCATCGAGATCACCAACCCGGCGCACTTCGTCGAGTGGACCGCCACCGATCAGCCGATGATGGTCCTCCACGAGCTGGCCCACGCCTACCACGACACGGTGCTCGGCTTCGATCATCCGCTGGTGAAAGAGTGCTACCGGCGAGCCAGGGAGAGCGGCGACTACGAATCCGTCGAGCATATCTCAGGCGAACCCCGCCGCCACTACGCGATGAACAACGAGCGGGAGTACTTCGCCGAACTCACCGAGTCCTACTTCGGCACCAACGACTTCGCACCATTCAACCGGGAAGAACTCGCCGAGTTCGACCCGGACGGCTACGCGATGATCGAAACGCTCTGGCTGCGGCCCCCACACGATGGAGAAGAAGAGTAAGAGTTCACCACAGAGCACACAGAGGAAAAAATCAGAGAAAGATCAGATGGAAGAAGTGTAAAAGAAGGGAGAAGAAACACTGATGTCATCCTCTCTTCACCCCTGTCTTCCTCTTTCTTCCTCCTCCTCTTCACTCTGTATTTCTTCTCTGTGTGCTCTGTGTGCTCTGTGGTTAAAAAACGCATACCTGGTGACTTGCGCTTTCACCCCAACCCGAGTACACTCAACCCATGCCCAGCAAAGCCAGCAAGCCGCTCGTTCGCGTCCATCCCGAGACCGGCGTCACCGCGACCGTGCGCATCGGTGATTGCCGCGAGCAACTGCCCAAGTTCGACGAGGTGAAGAACGCCGGCGTGGATCTGGTCTTCGCCGACCCCCCCTTCAACTGGGCCCGCGACTACGACCGCAATCGCGCTGGCGACGCGTGGGACGACAAGGCGTTGACCCGCGATCAGTACCTCGGGTTCACCCGGGAATGGCTCGAACTCTGCGCCGGCGCGCTCAAGCCCGCCGGCACGATGTGGGTCAATATCCCCGATGATTCCGCCGCGGAGATCGTCGTGCATCTCAAGTCCATCGGCATGCACATGGTCAACTGGTGCGTCTGGCACTACCGCTTCGGGCAGAACACGCGCGAGCGGTTTATCAACTCCAAGGTCCACGCCCTTTATTTCAGCAAGCATCCCCACCGCCGCACCTGGAACCCCGAGCCGGTGCTCGAGACCTCCGACCGGCGGGCGATTTACGGCGATGCGCGGACCGAATCCAAGAAGGACGGCATGCCCGCGGGCATGCGGGTGCCCATGGATGTCTGGTACGGGCCGTACTGGGGGCGCATCCAGGGCAACAACAAGGAGCGGCGGGCCAAGCACGACAACCAGCTCCCCGAGACCTACCTCCACCGCGTCATCGCCAGCACCTCAAACCCCGGCGACACCGTCCTCGATCCATTCCTGGGCAGCGGGACCACCGGCGTCATCGCCCACGCGATGGGACGCGAGTTCATCGGCACCGAGTTCAGCCGCGCCAACGCGGAGATGGCCTTCGAGCGGATCGCCGCAGGGCCCGTCCGCGATCTCTCTGCGATCGGCGGCGAATCCACGGCCATCCACAGCCAGCGCGTCACCCCCAAGGTTCCGCTGGCGAAAAAGCCCCCCAAGCGAAAGCCGCGGGCCGGCACAAAGCCCGCATCCGCCTGAATGCCGCGAACGAACCGTTATCGGTGGCTATCGTCATAAACCGATCCGATCGGCACCGGCGGATCCCGCCCCACCCGCCGATTTCGCGGTTTATAGGCATTCGGCCTTGATTTTGAGCCCGAATCGTGTCATTCTGGTGGTGCGCGGCAACTCCGTCCCCGATTCGTCGCCAAAGCACGCCTCTCGTGTGGGCCAAGGAAGTGAACCATGCTCAATAGCCGAACTCCCGCCAAGGGTGATCGATCTTTATGCCGCCCCCTGTTCTCGGGAGCAGTTATCGCGGTGCTTGCTGGCGGGGCTCTGGGCGTGGACCCGCATTACACCCTCGTGAATCAGCAGACGGGATTCAACGCCATCACCGTGCCCATCGAGGGGTACACCGGGCAGCACGATCTCATGGCCGGCGGAATCAGCGTGGGCGATTTCAATAACGATGGATGGCCGGACATCTACATCTCGGGCCTGGGCAGCGTCCCCGACATGCTCTTCATCAACCAGCAGGACGGCACCTTTGTCGATGAGGCCGCGCTCTGGGGGATCGATCGGCTCCACATGGCCAACGGCAGCGCAGTTGGCGATGTCAACAACGACGGTTTACCGGATCTCTATATCACTTCCTTCGGTCCAGCGGACGAGCCCGCCCAGCCGGGCAAATGCCTGCTCTATATCAACCAGGGGTCCGACGCAGACGGCCAGTGGTCCTTCCGCGAGGAAGCCGAGATCCGCGGCGTCAACCACATCATGGGCATCGCCGCGGGCAAAGGCGCGGCCTTCGGCGACATGGACCTCGACGGCGATTTGGACCTGTACGCGGCCACATGGGAGTTCTCCCCCGAGAACGACGGCAACCGCCTCTTCGAGAACGACGGCAACGGCTATTTCACCGATGTCACCGATGAGATGATCCCGGATCCCGGCTTCGTCCTCCGCGGCTTCACGCCCAAGTTCGTCGATGTCACCGGTGATCGGTACCCCGACCTGCTGCTCACCTGCGATTTCGCCACCTCGCGCCTGTACATCAACAACGGCCCGGACGACGACGGGCGGATCTCCTTCCGCGACGAGACCGTCGCCGCGGGAATCACCGCGGACAACAACGGCATGGGCGCGACCGTCAACGACTTCAACGGCGACGGCAAGCTCGATTGGTTCATGACCAACATCTTCGTGCCGAGCGCGGACTACTTCAACACCCTCTACATGGGCATCAGCGTCAACGAGGGGGGCACGCCCACATTCCTCGACCAGGCCGTCGTGCGCGGGGTCCAGAACAACGGCTGGGGATGGGGCGTGGTCAGCGGCGATTACAACAACGACGGCGACATCGACATGGTCGCCACCGGCGGATGGCCCCAGTGGCCCAACGAGCCGACCCGGTACTGGAACAATGACGGGAGCGGCAACTTCAACGACACCTCCTTCAACACCGGCCTGAGCTTCAACATCAACGGCCGCGGGCTCGTGCACCTCGATTACGATCGCGACGGCGACCTGGACCTGGTGTTCATCGATAACTTCGGGCCTGCCCGCATCTACCGCAACGACCTGGAGCCCCGCGAGTTCTCACGCTTCCTCCGCATCGACATCAACACCGACAGCCACCCGTGCCTGGCACCGATGGGATACGGCACACGCGTCATCGCCACCTACAACGGGGCCGAGCACCTCCGCGTCATCGACGGCGCCAGCAGCTACCTCGGCCAGTCCGAGCTGACGGTTCACTTCGGGCTGGAACTCACCGAAACCATCCACGAGATCCGCTTCGAGTGGGCCGACGGCTCCGTGACCACCATGCACGATGTCGCCGCCGACCAGCAGCTCGATATCCACGCCTTCCACGCCCTGGACCTCAGCGGCGATGGAGCGATCAACTTCTTCGACCTCTCCCTGCTAGTACAGGCGTACATCAGCGGAGACGATCAGGCCGACATCAATGCCGACGGCATGGTCAACGCCGCGGATCTCACCGATTTCCTCTCCCGGTACCAGAACCCGTGCCAGTAAACAGCGCCCATGACCTCTTCATCGGTCATCATCAGGGTCAAGGCGGTCCCCGGGGCATCGGGTGACACGATCGCCGGCGTCCTGGGAGACCGGCTCAAGATCCGCACCAGCGCGCCCCCCGAGGGCGGCAAGGCCAACAAGGCCATCCGCCTGCTCATCGCCCGATCACTGAACATCAGGCCCGCGCAGAGCACCCTTGTCGCCGGCTCCACCAGCCCCGAGAAACGCATCGCCGTCTCAGGCCTCACGATCGAGCAGATCGGCGTGGCCCTCGGCATCGACGCCAACGCCGTCGCCGGCTGACCGACGCCCTACACTGCCCCGGCGCCTCCCCCCGAAAGCAGTACCATGCCCCGATCCTCCCGCCCGGACATCTCAAGGCCTGAGCGGTTCCATTCCACACGCCGCGCACACCGCGACGAGACGGCCGAGGACTATGTCGAGGCCATCGCCCAGCTCATCGAGGAACGCGGCGTCGCCCGCGTGGGCGCGTTGGCGGAGGTCATGGGCGTGAGCCATGTCACCGTCTCCCGCATCATCGCCCGCCTGACCAGCGAGGGCCTCGTCACCACCGAGCCCCGCCGCCCGATCCTGCTGACCGACCAGGGCCGAGAAGTGGCCCGCGCTTCGATCGAGCGCCACCAGCTCGTCCTGCGCTTCCTCACGGCCATCGGCGTCCCCGAGCACCAGGCCCAGATCGACGCAGAGGGCATCGAGCACCATGTCTCCGCCCAGACCCTCGCCGCCCTCCGCGCCGTCACCGACCGGTTATCGACCTAGCCAACCGATCCCCCGCCGAGCGCCTGATCCGCACAGCCCATCCCCAGCCATACCAAGCTGCCCGTGCGCTCCCCAACCCGCTGGCCCCGCGCCCCGATCCATGCCATGCTCCCCCGCCTTCACCGCCCGATTCCGGGCACAAAGGGGGAAAGCATCGTGCGTTTTGATCTTCCGGACCGTCCGCGGCCCGTTCCATCATCGTCCACTCGCCAGCCGCGCAAACCCGAAACGCGCCTGCTCACGGTGCGCAACGAAAACGGCGTTTTCCGCGCCCGCTTCAACGACCGTGCACTGCGCAGCATCGACACCCACAAGCTCCGCGCCGAGATCGCCGCCCTGCACACTCCCGGCAACCCACCAGCGATCATCCTGTCGCTGCGCAACCTCGACTCGCTGGCCTCGGGCTCTCTGGGCGCACTGGCCCAGCTCACCGCCGACCTCGAACAGATCGGCGGCGTCCTCGTCCTCTACGCCATCCCGCGCGAGATCGCCAAGGTCATCAAAAAGACCAAACTCGACCGCATCATCAACACCGCACGCGACCGCTCCGCCGCCCGCAAAAAAGCCGCAGGCCTCCGCGAGAGGCAGGCGGCCGATTCCAAGCGGCACTACGCGGCTTGAGCGGCCCATAACCCAAACATATACCTCAAACAAGGGCTTTCCCCCGGAGAGCCGGCCATATGTCGGATCCTTGGCCCAAAGATCCGCGTATAAACCTGCAGTCACTCCCGCTCGGGAGTGCTGTGGGGCGGTCACTGTATATTCCAGCCGTCCGCTTTGTCCGGTTTCGCTTGTGTTTCCATCTCGGCGGGCCGATGCCATCAGACTTGAGCTTGACCCAGCAGCGGGATGTCTCGTGCCCGCATGGAGTGACCAGATGACCAACCGACCAACACCAAAGACGCCCGCCATCATCGCCGCCGCCATCATCGCCGCCCTCGCCGGCACCGCCGCGGCCCAGGACGCACCCACCCTCCGTCTTCAGACCGGCCAGGTCGATGTCGCCGCCCTGCCAAACGCCCTCACCGCCAACCAGGTCCGCCCCCAACGGATGCCCGACCGGATGGTCATGGTCACCGACGCCCCCATGACCCCGCAGCGAAGGCAGCAGATCACCGCCACCGGCGCCCGCATCGGCGACTACCTCCCCGAAAACGCCTATATCGTGAACCTCCGCAACGCGGACATCAACGCCATCAAGGCACTCAACTTCGTCACCCACCTCGTGGAATATCAGGACGCCTGGAAGATCGACCCGCTCATCGGCAACCGCACACTTGAAACCGACGAACGCAAGGCCCTCTCCGCCGCCGGCAAGGTCGCTTCGCAGGTCTACCTCTTCCCCGGCGAGCAGATCCAGGCCGCGCTGGCCCAGTTGGCCGCCCAGCCCGGCATCGAGGTCGTCCGCCACGAACTCATCGACGGCCGGTTCATGGTCGAAGTAACCGGATCCGCCGCCCAGATCCGCGGCCTGGCCAAGCTCGACGCCATCCAGTGGATCGAATCCGCACCCGAAATCACCATGCGCAACAGCACCAACCGCTGGATCGTCCAGTCCAACACCAACGGCTATTTCCCCGTGTACGAGGCGGGCATCCGCGGCGAGAACCAGCTCGTCGCCGTGATGGACGGCAGGGTGGATATCAACCACTGCTCCTTCAGGGACCCCGACGGCAATCCCATCGGCGACAACCACCGCAAGATCCAGGCCTACAACACCTCCACATCCTTCCCCAGCTTCCACGGCACCCATGTCGCCGGCACCGTCCTGGGCGACAACAACCAGAACAACCACACCCGCGGCGTCGCCTACGAGGCCCGCCTGGTCTTTGATACCTCCCCCAGCTTCAGCTTCAACGCCATGAACTCCCGCCTCACCACCCACTACAGCCAGGGCGCCGCCATCCACACCAACTCGTGGGGCGACGACGGCACCACCGCCTACACCGGGCTGGCGCGTTCGATCGACACCTTCTCGCACGACAACGATGACAACCTCGTCATCTTCGCCGTCACCAATCTCAGCAATCTCCGCTCGCCCGAGAACGCCAAGAATGTTCTGGCCGTGGGCGCTACACAGGACGCCAACAACCAGGGCGCCTTCTGCACCGGCGGCGCGGGCCCCACCGCCGACGGCCGCATCAAGCCCGAGATCTTCGCCCCCGGCTGCAACACCCAGTCATCGCAGGTCAACACCACCTGCTCCACCACCGGCCTCACCGGCACATCCATGGCCGCGCCCGCCATCGCAGGCACCGCCGCGCTGGTGCGCCAGTATTTCGACGACGGCTACTACCCCTCGGGCATGGCCGAGTCCGACGACGGCTTCATCCCCTCAGGATCGCTCATCAAGGCGACACTGCTCAACTCCTCGGTCAACATGACCGGCATCGCCGGCTTCCCCTCCAACCAGGAGGGCTGGGGACGCGTCCTGCTCGACAACGCCCTTTACTTCCCCGGCGATGACAGCACGCTCATCGTCCGCGATGTCCGCAACGCCGCCGACGACGCCTTGGAGACCGGCGACCAGCACGAGATGCAGGTCGTCAACAACGACCTCTCCGAACCCATGAAGATCACCCTCGTCTGGCACGACGCACCCGCCGCCCCCGGCTCGTCATACACCCCCGTCAACAACCTCGACCTGGAAGTCGTGATGCCCGGCGGCCAGACCATCCTGGGCAACAACATCGTCAACGGACAGAGCACCTTCGACACCGACGCCGACGAAATCAACAATGTCGAGATGGTCATGCTTCCCGCCGCCCTCGAGGGCGAGTACACCGTCCGCGTCAAGGGCACCGCCGTCAACCAGGGCCCCCAGGGCTACGCCCTGGTCATCACCGGAGCCGTCTCCGAATCCGCCGCCTGCCCCGCCGACCTCAACGACGACGGCCTGCTCGACTTCTTCGACATCTCCGCCTTCCTCGCCGCCTTCAGCGACCAGGACCCCGCGGCCGACTTCAACGACGACGGCCTCATCGACTTCTTCGACATCTCCGGCTTCCTGAACGCGTTTAATGCGGGATGTCCGTGATACATTAACCAGCCTGAATCGGCTCAATTCCACAGATTTCGGGTTGCAGGAACATTCTCGGAACGGTAGACTGGATTCTGCTTGCCAGTAGGATCCAACGCTAAGGGTATGGTGTATCAGATAACGCTCACTGGCATTGTCACGATCGCTGTTCACGCGTCCAGCTCCGCCTTGACTCTGGCCACTCTCGCCGATGAACATGTTTTCCCTGGCCGTGCGTTTGATCTCGGCGGCATCGTGAGAACGATTGATCTCGGCGATCTCAACGGCGATGGATTGACCGATGTACTTGTTGGTCGCTATCAACTTGATGGTGTCAGCATATTGATCGGCCATGGGAATGGCACATTCACTCATGAATCCGATCATCAGCTTGACGCAGCACCATCAGCGGTCAAGATCGCCGACCTAAACAATGATGGGCTCGCTGATCTGATCGCGACGAATGAGCTCGATGAAGTCATACATATAATGCTCGGGCTTGGCAAAGGCCAGTTTGCCCCCCCGCAATCACTGGCGACCGGTACAGATCCTCGGTTTATCACCGTCGCCGATTTTAATCAAGACGGCTTCCCTGATATTGCGACAGCCAACGCAGGCACCGGCGGCAGCTCCGTCAGTGTCTTTCTCGGAAACGGTGATGGGTCCTTTCTCTCCCACAATGAGTTCCTTCCCGGCACCCGCCCATCGTGTGTTCGCGCCGCCGATATGGACGGCGACGGGCATCTAGACCTCTTCGTCACGCAACCAACATCGAATTCAGTCCGATTACTCATGGGGGATGGCAAGGGACATTTCACTCCCTCCGCCGAGTACCCTGCGGGAGATAATCCACGCGAGTTCGTGATCAATGATTTCAATGGTGACGAAACCTTTGATATCGTTGTTACAAATATTGTATCGAACGACTTAAGCCTCCTCGTTGGAAACGCGAAGGGCGGCTTTGACTCCATACAGACATCTGAGTCCCCGAATCCGCCTGTGAATATCTCATCAGCAGATCTTGATGACGATGGAGACCTTGATATAATCGTTAATCACTTTGGATTCGATGCCAGTCTCCGAGTGTACTTGAACTCGGGGGATGCCACTTTCCAACTCTCTCAAGAGATCCCAACCCACCCAGATCTCTCCAACTTTTCTTTGACCGATGTCAACAACGATGCGATTCCGGACATCATCATGGCCCGAGACGGAACACAGACCGTAGCCGTACTGCTGGGTAGCGGCGACGGCTCCTTTCGCGCGCGAAGTGACTACTATGCAGGACCTGCGCCGAGAAAGCTCTTCAGTATTGATTTGAATGGTGACGGGGTGAACGATCTTATGGCACTGAACGATAGTTTCCCCGCGATCGCATCTATAGATTTTTTTTTGGTGCAGAAGACGGATCATTCGTCCACGATCAGTCAATCGAACTTGGCGGCTTCCCTCGCGATGCCGCCCTCGCTGACATGAACGGTGATGGCCACATTGATATAGTTCTTGCGCTTTCAACTGTCGTTCCATTTCGTGGACACTGGCAAATTCTCTACGGCAGCCCATCTGGTGACTGGGCCCCCTCGGACATGTCTTTGATCGGAGAGGGTCCAAGATCTATTGATGCCGAAGATTACAATTTGGACAATATTATTGACATAAGCATTCTTGACGGTAGTACGAATAGCCTATTTCTGTTGGCTGGCATGGACAATGGCGATTATACCCTGCAAACAACTATTATGCTCAAAGGAGATCCTGTTGACCATCTTTCGCTCGACATGAACGGCGACGGCAATCTTGATCTACTCATAGCAGATGCGGACAACAATACCGTTCTTGCATATCATGGAAACTCGGAAGGCCTGTTCACCTATTCTACAAGCTATCCTACCGGCGATGATCCTCGCTCTATAATCAAATCGGATTTCAATAGCGATGGCATTACTGATATCATCGTATT
>JBBDKK010000158.1:0-3277 GCA_040879395.1 Phycisphaerales bacterium | reverse complement strand
CATGGCCGCCGACGCTGATGCGCGAGCCATCGGGAAGCATGCGGCTTCGGCTGTCCCCGCCGGCAAAGCTCCTGCGAGCACTGTTTGTACCCGCTGGCTCGAGACGGATGATCGTGCGACCGTCGGGAAGGCTGATCCGCACCTCCACCAATTCGGTCTCCGAATCCTCCGTCTGGACGCCGTCGGCATCGGTTTCAGCCGCCGCGGCCTGCTCTGGAGCCGATACCGAGGGCTCTTCCGCAAGGCAGAGCGATGAAGCAAGCCCGGAAGAGAGCACGATGGCTCCCAGAAGACTTGTGAGATTGGCAGAATGAAGTTGCATCGTGGGAATCCTCCGGTTGGACGCGGGCGTTTGACCCCTCCACTGTCGAAACCATCGCGGTGTCAAGCGAGGAAAGCAGGGAGAGATACCCGACCCTGATCGTCCCAGACCCACCCCTCCCGAGCACCGGTTCCGGTAACCATGCCAGTCCATCATCCCCCGCATACCGTATATAGATGATGACGACCCAGCCCATCCTGCTCCGCGATACATGGACCGACACCGCTGCCAGCGACACCTTCCAGGCCCACAACCCGGCGACGGGCCAGGCCCTCAATGACCGGTACCCCGTCTCTGATATGAGCACGCTCCGCCAGCTCGCCCAAGCAGCTGCGGAAGCCGCCCGAGAACTCGAAAACCGCCCGCCCGAGCAGATCGCGGGCTTTCTGCGGACCTACGCCGACAACATCGACACCCACCGTGAGGCCATCGCCCAGATCGCCCACACCGAGACCGCCCTCGACCACCACCCGCGGCTGGTGAACACCGAAATGGACCGCACCATCGACCAGCTCCGCCAGGCGGCCGACGCGGTGGAGAACCGATCATGGGTATGCGCTAGCATCGAACCGGACCTGGACCTGCGTTCCCAGTACGAGCCGCTGGGCGGGGGCGTGCTGGTGATGGGGCCCTCGAACTTCCCGCTGGCCTATAACGGCATCGCCGGCGGGGACTTCGCCGCCGCGATCGCCGCGGGCAACCCGGTGATCGCCAAGGGCCACACCCTGCACCCCGGCACCACCCGCCTGCTCGCCGAACAAGCCCTGGCCGCTTCCAAGACAGCCGGACTGCCCGAGGGCTCCGTTCAGATGTTCTACCACTGCAAGCCCGAGGACGGGCTGGAACTGATCCGGATGCCCGAGATCGTGGGCGTTGGTTTCACAGGCAGCCGTAAGGCGGGGCTGTCGCTCAAAAAGGCCGCCGACGAGACGGGCACACCCATCTACCTCGAACTCTCCTCGATCAACCCGATCTTCATCCTCCCCGGGGCCTGCGAAAGCCGTGGGGAGAAAATCGCCGGCTCGATCGCCGAATCCATGCTCGCCGCCAGCGGCCAGCAATGCACCAGCCCCGGACTCTTGATCCTGCCCGCCGGAGCGGCCGCCGATGGATTCATCAACACCCTGAGCACCGCCCTCACCGAGACCGAACCCAAAGTGATGCTCAGCGCGGACGGCGCGGAACACCTCGACGAATCCGTCCGGACGGTGCGAGACGCCGGCGCCAAACTGCTGATCGGGGGAAAACGCGTCCACCCAGACGCCAGATTCGAACACACCCTCTTGAGCATCGACGCGGGCGACTTCCTCAAGAAGCCCGAGGCGTTTCAACGCGAAATGTTCGGTACAGCCGCGCTGATCGTGCTCTGTGAGCGAAGCGATCAGTTCGACAGCATCATCGAAACCCTCGAGGGCAACCTCACCGGGAGCGTCTACAGCCAGCCCGAAGGCGAGGACGCGGAGCCGGCCCAACGCCTCGCACGCCTGCTGCGGCGGCGGGTGGGACGCCTGCTGCATAACGAGGTCCCCACGGGCGTCAGCGTTCGACCATCCATGGTCCACGGCGGACCGTTCCCCGCAACCGGCCACCCCGGTTTCACCGCCGTCGGAATCCCCACCGCCATCCACCGTTTCGCGGCCAGGCGGTGCTACGACCGGGCCGACCGGCGATGGCTGCCGGAGGGACTCAGGGACGCCAACCCCACCGGCCGCATGCTCCGCCGGATTGGTGGCATCTGGACCACCGACGATGTGGGGAAAGCAAGCCCAAAGGCCGATCAACGCAGCGTCAGCAGTTCCCGGTAGTTGGGCATGGGCCAGATCTCGGCCTCGACCAGGCATTCGAGCTGATCGCCGGTCTCCCGCAGCGCAACCATCGCCGGAAGGATCTTCTCTCGGCAGTAGGTGCACTGCTTGAGCACCGGCATCTCCGGCAGGTTGCGGACGGCCTCAAGCTCATCGAGCCGTGACTTGAACTCGCTGACCAGCTCGACAAACTCCTCAAGCATCGAGCGCATCGTGGAGCATTCCACATTGACGCCCTCGGTGGAGCGGACCGTGTCGGCCAGGTTGCGTTGGTGGTGCACCGACGCCGGCAGGATCATCGTCCGGGCGATCGCCGATGTCTGTTGGGCCTCGATCTCGACCTCCGTGACATACTTCTCGGCGAAGATCTCCACCCGTGAGTCCAGCTCTGACTTGGAGAGCACCTTGTGCTTGCGGAAGAGCGCACGGGCCCGTGCGGTTTCCAACGCGGGCAGGGCCTCGGCCGTCGATCGCAGGTTCGGCAGCCCGCGCTTCTCGGCCTCATCCTGCCATTCCTGGGCATAGTTGTCGCCGTTAAAGATGATGGCCTTGTGCTCGCGGATCGTCGACTGGAGCACCTTGCGGATGACCTGCTCCCGCTTGGCATCGGTCGGCTTCTTGCCCAGCGACTTCTCGATCTCGTCGGCGATGTACTCGAGACTGTCGGCCACGATCGTGTTGATGATCGTGTTGGGCCACGAAACAGATGATGCCGATCCCACGGCCCGCAGCTCGAACTTGTTGCCGGTGAAGGCGAACGGGCTGGTCCGGTTCCGATCCCCCGAGTCACGCTTGAGCGCGGGAAGCGAACGGGCACCCAGGTCCAGTTGCCCGCCTTTGATCGTGCGGCTGGTCGTGCCCTTCTCGAGCTGTTCGACCAGGTCCGTGAGCATGTCGCCCAGGAAGATCGAGATGATCGCAGGCGGGGCCTCGTTGGCGCCCAGGCGGTGATCGTTGCTCGCGCTGGCGATCGCAGCGCGGATCAGGTCACCATTGAGATGCACCGCGCGGATCACCGCGCACAAAAAGGTCATGAACTGCGTGTTGGTGTGCGTCTCGTCCTGGGGGTCCAGCAGGTTCACGCCCGTGTCCGTCGCCATCGACCAGTTGTTGTGCTTGCCCGAGCCGTTGATCCCCGCGAAGGGCTTCT
>JBBDKK010000157.1:0-3295 GCA_040879395.1 Phycisphaerales bacterium | reverse complement strand
CATCTTCTTCCTCATCAAGGAAACCACCGGCGTGGGCGATTTCATCGGCACCGCCGGCCGCCCCACCCCCATGGCCATGCACGAGGTCGAGAAGATGCTCCTCGACTCCCGCAAGCCCGAGGACGAGCCCACCATCAAGCTCTCCTTCGAGAAGGGCGAGAGCGTCGTCATCCGCGAGGGCGCGTTCGAGAACTACGAGGGCACCGTCGACGAGCTCTTCCCCGAGAAGGGCGTCGTCCGCGTCCTGGTCTCCATCTTCGGCCGCCAGGCCCCGGTGGACCTCGAAGAATGGCAGATCGCCAAGGTCGAGAACGGCTGAGCGCATGTTCGTCAAGCGATACTCATTATGTGAGACTGCATACTACTCAGATAATTATATCGCAGACTGGCTCAAGCTTCAGTCCGAGACCCAAGAAGAGACACTGACGGAGTGGCTTCTCTTCAATTTACTCAGATTTGCAGATGTGCAAATATACACACGCCTCTTTAATAAGCGTGAAGAGGGCGGTTGGAGCGGCGCAGATTTCGACATGTGGTGTGAGTTTGAGGGTTTTCACTTCCGTGTGCGGATGCAGTCAAAAAAATTGACGCGCGGGAAAGATCATTACGCTTCACTCTCTCACTGTAACAGAAGCGGCTTCCAGATAGATATGCTGATGAAATCTTCGGCTAGGGGTAAATTCCTACCACTGTATTTGTTTTTTGCACAGCAGGAGAAGTGTGGCCAGTGTTCGATTATGGAAAACAACTTCTCCCATTCTATTTTCGTGAGGTCGGCAAACTCAGTCCATGGTTTGCTCTTTAGCTCGGGTAGGACGAAGATCGATCAAAAAACTGCTCTGAACGACGCAACGGCATGGCAGCACTTATGGTGTGAGCAGTTATTTTCTTCCAAGCGGGTCACACTAAATGAGTTTCGACAGTCAGTTGAGGGTAAGTTTGTGAGAATCGGCGGACACGATGCGAGCTATGAGCCGACTGAATATATTGGGCGAACGTCTACCGGCGTTCACGAGGGGGGCGTCCCAGAACTGGTCCACCGTGTTCTCGGTGGCGAAGATGAAGATGTTGAGGCCTATCGCGGAGAATATGGTCTTACCAAGGCCGTGATGCTCATCAACCTCAGCGAATGATCCTTACACCAGCTTCTGCCCCGGCAGCAGCGGGGGCGTCGGCACGCCCAGCGCATCGCTCACCGCCCGCAGCAACTCGGCCTCGGTGGTCGTGATTTCTCGATCGGCCCCGGCCGTGAGCGCGGCGGCCTTGAGCAGCGAACGCTTGAGCTTGCCCGAGCACGCGGAAAGTTTCGTCAGGGCCTCATCCAGCTTGCCCAGATGCGCGGCCTGGCGGGGCCGCAGGTCGGCGTGCACGCCGTCGAGCGCGGCCGTGCCCAGTTCCACCGCCCGCTGGGCCTCGTTGGGGTCGCCGGTCCCGGCGTGGGCGATGGCCGAGAGCATGATGCTGATTTCCTCGCCCAGCTTGCCCAGGGCGTAGTACTGCGTGGGTGTGGGCTTGTGCAGCCCGAAGCGCTCGTCCAGGTGCCGCCCGATCATCCCCAGCGTCATCCACTCGAACAGGTCGATCGCCTTGTCCATCTCCGCCAGAGCCCGCATGTTGGCCCGGAAGGTCGTGTGCTGGTTTTCCGACAGATGCGCCAGCGAGCCCAGCGTGACCTCCAAGAGCGGCAGCCGCAGGTCACGGCGCAGGTTCATCGCCTCGTCGGCGATGGAGCGCACGACCCTGGCGATCCCCGGGTCGCCGAACTCATCGAGCCGTGTGAGCTGTGCCTTGCGGACCGAATCTTCCTTGCGGTCCAGCAGCAGCGCGTACACCACCGCCCGCCCGTGGGAGACATCCTCGGCCGCGTCGCGGAGTTTGGCCGGGATCGCCCGAAGCAGCGTTCGCGCGTGGTCGATGTGCGCATCGGTCATGTTCCCCGCCAGCGCCAGCATCGGCAGCAGCATGGCCGCGGCCTGCCCGGGCACGGCCACCCCCGCACCGCCCGCCGTCTGGCCCATGACCCGCCCCATCCGTTCCCGCGGCGTCTCGGGCGCCCGCTCGATCCGCTCCCCGGGTTGCAGCTGCGGCAGCATCGTCCCGTCCCACGACGGATCGACCCGGCGGATGCGTTCCTTGAGCGGCGGGTGCGTGGCCAGCGACCCCTTGAGCGCCTCGCCAAAGAACATGTGCCCGGCCTCCTGGGCCCGCGGATGACGGACCTTGGCGCCCAGCGATGTGCCGCCTATCCGGCGCAGGGCGTCCCCGATCCCGCTGGGGTTGCGGGTGAACTGCACGGCGGAGGCGTCGGCGAGGAACTCGCGCTGACGGCTCACCGCCGCCTGCATGATCTTGGCCGCCACCGCACCGATCGACCCGATCGCCAACATCCCCAGCCCCAGCAGCATGATGGGCATGCCGTTCTTGCTGCGCCCGCTGAACCACGAGCCGCGGATCAGCAGGTGCCCCGTCAGCGAGATCAGCACGATCCCGAACAGCAGCCCGATCAGGCGGATGTTCAGGCGCATGTCACCGTTGAGGATGTGGCTGAACTCGTGGGCGATCACGCCCTGCAGCTCGTCGCGCGTGAGCCCCTGCACGCATCCCTTGGTGACGCCGATCACCGCGTCGCCGGGCTTGAACCCGGCCGCGAAGGCGTTGATGCCCTTCTCATTGGGCATGATGTACACCGGCGGCACCGGCTCGCCCGAGGCGATGGCCATCTCCTCGACGACATTGATCACCCGCCGCTCGTCGGGGTCGAGCGTCGAGGGGTCGATCTGCCGCCCGCCCAGGGACCGGGCCACGCCCGACCCGCCCCCGCCGCGGAGCGAACTGACCCGGTAGAGCGTGCCGCCGCCGATCAGAACGGCCGTCAGGACCGCCGCCGCGCCCCCGGCGGCGAGCATCACCCCCGCATCGCCCTCGCGGGTGCCCAGCCCCAGCGCGACCACCGCGACCACGGCCACGGCGGCGCAGATCAGCACCATCGCCACCAAGTACATGATGACCAGCTTGGCCGACTGGCTCTTTGCCCGGTCCTGGTGCTCGAAGAAGTCCATCGTCTGTCGCGGCGTATCCATCAACGGCCCTCCGGGCTCAGGTCACGCTGACGACGGGCGCGCTCTGGATCTGGGCCGAGTCCTCGAACTCGAGGAACCCGGCGTCCTTGCCGTGCCCGACCGCCGGGGCGACCACCACCGCCGGGAACGACTGGCGGTAGCTGTTGTAGCTGGTCACCGAGTCGTTGTACGCCTGGCGGCTGAACGCGACCTTGTTCTCCGTGGCCGTGATCTCT
>JBBDKK010000156.1:0-3310 GCA_040879395.1 Phycisphaerales bacterium | reverse complement strand
GTCTTGCCCGGGCTCAGCCAAGGGATCAGCTTGTGCCGACCGATGGCCGTCCCGGTGAAGAACGCCCCGATATCGCACGCCTTCACGCTCGCCAGCACCCAGATCAGGATCCACACCGAGTGCTCACGCCGGATCAGCAGCAGGAACGCCAGCATGAGCCCAAGATACACATGGATCATCAGCACGCCCGAACCCACCGCGATCGCCCCCTGCGGGCTCCGGTCACGCACCGCATAAACGACGCCCGCGATATGCGCGATCACCACCGTCGAGAACGCCGCCGCCAGCCCCGTCGTGTCGGGCGCATTCTGTGGCAGCAGCCCCACCGCCGCCAGACCCAGCAACTGCACACACACCGCGATCCCGGTCCCCACCCCCACGCCCTTGGCACGCAGGATACGGGCGACCTCGCGAGCAGCCATCCCCCCCAGCACAGCCAGAAGGATGAACACCAACACGCCCGGCGGCCAGGTCTCCCGCGGGAAGAAACCCGGCGCGTCCTGTGTATCAATCCACTCGTCAAGCCACGCGATCACCGCGATGAGCACGATCATGAGCGGGCCGAATGTCAGCCGATGTCTGAGCATGCACTGACGATAGCACAATCCAGCCCCGGCAGCCGCGGTCAGACGATGGGATCATCATCAAGCCCGCCGAAGCGCCGCTTGCGACCCGCGTAGTCACGGATCGCCTCCAGCCACGCATCCTCATCGAAGTCCGGCCAATACGCGTCCGTCACATATAGCTCGCTGTAACTGATCTGCCACAACAGATAGTTGCTCACCCGCAGGTCGCCCCCCGTGCGGATCAGCAGGTCCGGGTCCGGCAGCCCCGCCGTGTACAGCGATCCCGAGATCAACCCGCAATCGATGTCACCGATCGCAAGCTCCCCCCGCTGCACCCGCCCCGCGATGCAGCGCACCGCGTCCACGATCTCATCGCGACCGCCGTAGTTGATCGCCAGGCACAGCGTCAGCCCCGTGCAACCCGCCGTGACCCGCTCAAGCGTGTCAAGGGCCTCCACCACCTCCCCCGGCATCCCGGCGCGCCGGCCGATGACCCGCACGCGGATGTTGTGTTCGAGCAGCGCATCCTGCTCCCCCTCGCAGTAATCCACGCACAGATCCATCAGCGCCCGGATCTCATCGCTGGGCCGCGCCCAGTTCTCGCTGCTGAACGAGTACAGCGTCAGCACCTCGATCCCCACCCGCGAGCAGGTCTCGATCGCCGTCCGCACGGACGCCGAGCCGTTGCGGTGCCCGAAGATCCGCGGGAATCCCCGCTCGCGGGCCCAGCGCCCGTTGCCGTCCATGATCACCGCCACATGCGTGGGGATCTTGCCCGGATGCACATCCGCCAGCAGCGTCTCCGGGCTCGAACCCGGGAACATCGCGTGGATCCGCCCGTACGCTTCGATCGCCTCGGGGTCATCAAACGGAAACGGCTTGGTCGCGGCGGCGTCGATCACGGATCAGGTCCTCCTGCAAGAAAAACGATCTGCCTCACGAACGGATGATCGTCTGCTCGCGATCAGGACCGACAGAAATGATCCCAACCCGCACACCAACAAACTCCTCGATCCGCTCAACATACGCCCTGGCCGCCGCGGGAAGTTCATCGAAACTACGCACCGCGGTGATATCCTCGGAAAACCCCTCCATCGTCTCGTACACCGGCACCGCATCGCCCAGCGCGTACCCATCGGCGATGAACCGGTCAGTCCGCCCGTCCGCCGTGTCGTAGGCCGTGGCCAGCAGCAGCTCCGGCTCGCCCGAGAGCACATCCAGCAGCGTGATGCAAAGCTCCGTCGCACCCGAGATCATCGCCGCGTACTTGAGCGCAACCAGGTCCAGCCACCCCACCCGCCGCGGACGCCCCGTCGTCGTCCCGAACTCGCGCCCCCGCTGCCGGATCGCCTCACCGACCTCATCGAACAGCTCCGTCGGCATCGGCCCCCCGCCGACACGCGTGCAGTACGCCTTGACCACCCCGATGATCCGCCCGATCGTCTGCGGCGGAACCCCCGACCCCGCCCCGATCCCCAGCGCGGAAGCGTTGGAACTCGTCACATACGGGAAGGTCCCGTGGTCCACATCCAGCATCGTCGCGTTGGCCCCCTCAAAGAGGATCGTCCCCCCCTCCCTGCGGATATCGTCGAGCATGTACGCCGTGTCCCGCACCATCGGCCGCAGCCGCTCTCCCAGCGCGCTGAACCGCTCCGCGATCTCGTAGGCATCAAACGGCTCGTGCCCTTCAGGACGCAACGACATCAGGATCGCGTTCTTCAGCGAACAGATCATCTCCAGCTTCTCACGCAGAATCTCCGGCCGCAGCAGATCCCCGATCCGGATCGCCGTCGCCCGCTGGACCTTGTCCGCGTACGCCGGGCCGATCCCCCGCCGCGTTGTCCCGATCGCCTCGATCACCCCCCGCGTCTGCGAGCCCCGATCCCGCACCGAACCGCTCAGAAGCTCCTCACGCAGCGCATCCTCCGCCTTGTGATACGGCATCACCACATGCGCCCGGTCCGAGACCACCAGCCGCCCCGTATCGACCCCCCGCCCCGCCAGCGTGTCCATCTCCTCCAGCAGCCGCTCCGGGTCCACCACCACCCCGTTGCCGATCACGGCGAACACCCCCGGCGACAAAATCCCCGAAGGCACCAGATGCAGCGCGTACCGCTCACCCCCCCCCCCCCCCCAATGCCCCGCGTTGGGCCCCCCGTTGTACCGGACCACCGCGTCGAACCCCGGCGCCAGCAGATCCACCAGCTTCCCCTTACCCTCATCGCCCCACTGGAGCCCGACGACCGCCGACGCGTTCAGTTTCTTCGCTGGCATATTTGCTGGCTCCGCTGACATGATATTGACAATCCTTCCGCTGCTGCCCTGTGCCTGTCGACCGCCCGCAACGAGCCGATACCGCCCGCCCGAGCCGCTGATTATCGGCTCAACGATAGTCCCCCCGCCCCCACCGCTCGCCCGCCCAAACCCCGCCGCGACCGTTTATTCCGATTATTCCACGCCACCCCAACACCGCACTGTCCCCGCGGTCCAGTCTCCCCCCGAATCGACCGATCTACGGGCATATCGCCTATGAGGAGTTCGCTATGTCAGACCAAAAAATGGCCCGCATCATGTGTCCCAACCTGACCTGCCGCAAAGTCCTCTCCATACCTGAGATGGCACGCGGAAAGACCGTCCGCTGCAAATCCTGCGGCACCAACATCCGCATCCCCCTCTCCAAATCCCCCAAGCCCGCGCCCGGACCCCAAACCAACCAATAAGCCCAACCACCCTTTGCCACATCA
>JBBDKK010000155.1:0-3315 GCA_040879395.1 Phycisphaerales bacterium | reverse complement strand
AGATCATCCCTCTCTATGCCCGCCTCTCCGCCGCCGAGCAGCAGCGGGTGTTCAAGCCCAGCGGTCGCCCGCGGGTGGTCATCGCGACCAATGTCGCCGAAACCTCGCTGACCGTCCCCAACATCAAGTCCGTCGTCGATCCGGGCACCGCGCGCCTCAAGCGGTACAACCCCCGCACCAAGATCCACGGCCTCCAGATCGAGCCCATCTCCCAAGCCAGCGCCAACCAGCGGGCCGGCCGCTGCGGCCGCATCGCCCCCGGCGTGTGCGTGCGCCTCTACGAAGAGGCCGACTTCCTCGCCCGCGACGAGTTCACCCAGCCCGAGCTGCTCCGCTCGAACCTGGCCTCGGTCATCCTCCAGATGGCGGACCTGAACCTGGGCGACCCCGAGGCGTTCCCTTTCCTCGATCCCCCCGAGCATCGCCAGTGGCGCGACGGTTTCGAGACCCTGCGGGAACTGGGCGGCATCGAGGAAGACGGGCGGCTCACGCCCATGGGCAGGACCATGGCCCGCCTGCCCGTGGACCCGCGGATCGCGCGGATGGTCATCGCCGCCAACGAGGAGAAGTGCCTGCACGATGTGCTGATCATCGCCGCGGCCCTCTCGGCCCAGGACCCGCGCGTCCGCCCGCACGAGAAACGCGACGCCGCGGACCAGGCCCACGCCCAGTTCGCCGTCGAGGGCTCGGACTTCCTTTCCTATCTGAAGATCTGGGATTGGTACCACGATCAGCAGATCAAGCTCACCCGGCGCAAGCTCGCCCGGGCCTGCGACAAGGTCTATCTTTCCGCCCGGCGCATCGATGAGTGGCGGGAGGTCTACCGCCAGCTCCGCGGCCTGTGCATCGAGATGGGCCTGAACCCCGAGAAGGGCCACAACGACCCCGACGCCGTGCACCGCGCGCTGCTCGCGGGATTGCTGGCCAATATCGGCACCAAGGGCGAGAAGCACGAGTTCAAGGGCACCCGCAACTCCTCATTCTCAATCTCGCCGGGCTCGGCCCTGTTCAGCGCCAAGCCCAAGTGGGTGATGTGCGCCGAGATCGTCCGCACCAGCAAGGTCTACGCCCGGACCGTAGCGGGCATCGACCCGGACTGGATCGAGGAGGCCGGGGAGCACCTGATCAAACGCACCCACTCGGACCCGCGCTGGGACGAGCAGACCGGCCGGGTGGTCGCGGACGAGAAGGTGACGCTCTTCGGGCTCGATATCGTCCCCCGCCGCACCGTGCATTACGGCCCCATCGACCCGCGGCTCGCGCGCGAGATCTTCATTCACCATGCCCTCGTCGACGATCAGGTCCGCTCCTCCTCCAAGTCCCTGCGGCACAACCGCAAGCTCATCGCCCAGGTGGGCACCTTGCAGGCCAAGGCCCGGCGTAACGATCTCATCGCCGACACCCAGACGCTCTTCAACTTCTACGACCAGCGCCTCCCCGATGACATCTACGCGTCCAAGGCCTTCGAGCGGTGGATACGCAAGGCCGAATCGGGCGACCCTGATTTCCTCAAGATGACCCGGGCCGACATCCTCGAGCACGCCCCGGCGGACATCACGCCCGAGGCCTATCCCGACGCGATGGATGTCTCGGGGGCCACCTCCAAGCTGATGTACGCCTTCGAGCCCGGCAAGGAGATCGACGGCGCAACAATCCGCGTCTCCGTCGCCGCCCTGCACCAGCTCACCCGCCAGCGGGTCGACTGGTCCGTCCCGGGGCTCATGCCCCAGCGGATCGAAGCGCTGGTGCGTTCGCTGCCCAAGAACCTCCGCCGACAGTTCGATGCCAACCAGATCGCCACGGAGATGACCCCGATCGTCCGCGAAGACCGCGGCTCGATCGAAGCCCAACTGGCCAAGGAACTCACATCCAGGACCGGCATCACCGTCCGCCCCGAGGACTTCCGCCACGACCAGCTCGAAGCCTACCTGTTCCCCCGCATCGAGGTGATCGACGAGCACGGCAAAGCACTCGATGCCTCGCGGGACCTGGGCGCGCTGCAGGGCGCGTTCGCCGCCGAAGCGACCAAGGCGGTCCAGCAGGCGGGATCAGGTATCGAGCGTACCGGGCTCATCGGCTGGGAGATCGACGAGCTGCCAGAGACCATCGAGTTCACCCGCCCCGGCTCGCCCAAGGTCATCGGTTTTCCATCGCTTGTGGTGGAGGGCGACACCGTCTCGCTGCGGGTGCTGGCCACCCGCTGGGAGTCCGACCTGCACACGCACGCGGGGCTGGGCCTGCTTTACGGGCTGGCGATCCGGCGCGAGCTTCGCCTGCGGCTCAAGATCATGCCCGGCCACGCCCGCCTGCACATGCTCGCCGCCGCCTGCGGGCTGGCCGACCGGCTGGAAACCATCGTCTGGACGCGGGTGGGGCTGGTGTGCTGCGCCGACGGCCAACCGACACCCCGCACCAAGGAGGAGTTCGAGCTGGGCCTGCTGGGCGCGTGGGACCGGGGCGTGGACGAGACCAACCGGGTGATCTCCAATCTGACCCAGATCTTCGATGCCCTGATGCGCGTCAAGGGACGCCTCGACGAGAAGCACCCGCCCGCATGGGACCGCGCGCTCAGGGACATGCGCGGGCAACTGGAGATGCTTTTGGACACCAACGCCCTGGTCACCGCCCCGACCCGCTGGCTCTGGTGCTACGCTCGCTTCCTGCGCGCCATGGAGACCCGTGTGGACAAGCTGCGTTCGATCGGACCCGAGCGTGATGCCAAGGTCGCCGAGCGTGTGTATGCGTGGACCAAGGCCCTGCACGAGCTGAAGGACCAAGGGGCCCACACCGCCGAGGTGGCCGCGGATTTCTGGGAGTTGCGATGGATGGTGGAGGAGTTCCGGGTTGCGAGCTTCGCCCAGGAACTGCGCACCTCGGTGCAGGTTTCTGAGAAACGACTGCGGGCGCAGCTGGACAAGATCATCCACGCCTGAGCGGGATCACCACCGGGCTCAGTCCTCGCGGGTCGATTGCTTCTTTTCCATCTTCAGTTTCTGAAGGACCATCACGACCTCGTCGTAGTTCGCCCGCTTGCGGTAGTCCTCATCCACAAAGGCGTACTTGATGGTGCCGTCGGTGTTGATCACATAGGTTGCCGGGATGGGCAGTTCCCACGAGTCGCTGTCGTTGGACACGGGAAGGTCGATGCCGTATTCCTTGTATTTCTCGACGGTCTCGGAATCTAGCTCGAACGAAAGAGCGAGCTTCTTGGCCAGCCGGTTGTCCGTATCGGTGCCAAAGAGGAATCCCAGTTCCTTCTGGCGTTTGAGGTCCACGGTCTCTGAGGGCTTTTCGGGAGAGATGGCCAAGACCGTC